>DMIT01000149.1:0-24576 GCA_003452275.1 Rhodospirillaceae bacterium
ATGACGGCAGGTGACCCACAGGGGGGACTGTCTGACCGTGGGGATAGGTCGGGGGAGTGATAAACGGAAGGTGGAGTGGAAAAGCGAGGATGTAGAGAAGTTTAGAAAAGTAATACAAGATAAAAGATATAAATTATTATGTTGTTTATGTTATTGTTATTGCTATATTTATTGCACGTTTATATTTGTAGAAATAAGTTGAATTAATTTATGTATTGTGATAGGGTTTTAGGGAGTGAAATTGCGCGCTTTTGGTCGAGATTATGGTCTAGATCGCGGGTTGAGTTCGAAGTTCGGAGCTGCGGTTCTGGCCTTTGGTATCGAGATCGGTGTGTGAAAACACGAAAGAGTTTGGGGCGGGTTTTGCCCCTGGCGGAGAGAGTTTAGATGTTACTGGATGATGTCGGTTTTGGATTGTGGGAGGAGGATGATGCTGTTTTGGCATCATCTGATGTGTCCCGTCCGCTGATCATCACCAATGAGAGTCCGCGTAAATCTGTCTTTAAAAAACTACGTCGTCATGCCGGAGCCGAGGTTAAAAACAAGGGTGCGGGAACCCGCCTTAAAATGCGTGACGGGGTGGTGCGGGGAAATTCTTTTGCAGGGAGTTTTTCCGGACAGAGAGTTGTTGTGAAGATTAATCCTGTCCAGAGCCGGACAAAAGGTGTCGGGGTTGGGGCTGGGAGCGGGGCTAAAAATCTCTACCAGCATGTGCGGTATATTTCTCGTTTTGGGGCTGGTAAAGAAGAGACCCAAGCGGTGCTTTTTGATCGTGAAAATGATGGCGTTGATGGTCTTGCATTTTATGGATTATGCAAAGACGATCGGCATCATTTCCGGATGATTATCTCCCCTGAGAACGGACACCAGATTGATGACTTTCATGGGTATGTGAGAGGGGTGATGGGGCGGATGGAATCCGATCTTGGGACAACTCTTAATTGGATTGGTGCCGTTCACTATGACACGGATGATGTTCATGCCCATGTGATTATTCGGGGGGTGAATGATGCTGTGTCAGTTGCCGCAGGATCACCAAAACTTCCTGCCGCTCCTGACATGATAAGGCCTGCAATATCAGAGGGCAGGTCAGTTACCATTTTATAGACGAAGACAAAGAAAGTATCCCACTCAGTCGCCAGAACGAGGAGAACAATAATTTTGACGCAGTGAAGAATGAGGTCAGACCCCGAAAACCGACCGCTGATGATGACTTTGTAGCCATAAAAAGCGATAAAGACGATAAACATCAGACGCCAGAGAGTCGTGATGGTGCCAGTGAGGCTGCCAAACGACCCCTGAACAAAGGTCAGGATGATAGAATCGACTTGGTTGATAAGATCTTCAATCATTCTCTAGGCATTCTCTGCGTGTCTTTTTAGGGTGAGACCTTCTGGCTCGGAATTTGTTGAGGTTTCTTGACTTTAATTCCGTCAAATATCTTATGTGTTTTCTCAGCCGAGTAATGGTTGGCATGAGAGGCTCTGACGCGCTTATTAAACTCTGTCCAAATTGTTCCAAGGAGAACATCCTCAGCTCTTACATCACCGAATCCGGACGCTGAGAGTGATGATGCCAATTCGGNNACTTTTTCAGCGCAGGTCAGGATTTGTGGTGTCTTATGCTCGAATATCCATGAAGCGACATCGGTGGCCGGCATTTTAGCGAGAGGATTCTCACGTTGGCAGGCAGAGAGCGGGCAGACACACGCAAAGGCTAATACAAGGTATGTCACAGGTTTAAAGCTATAGCTCATTATACACCTGCCTTTGTGATGTTCAGAGACGCAAGATTCAATGGAATATGACCGCAAGGGCTTTTATCCAGACTGGCAGTCGGACCACAGGGAGATTTGAGGGGTGCATGACTGCAACCCGAGAGTATGAACGGGGTAATGATTAAAATGATCAGGACTGAAAGACGCATAGTTACTCCTCTTCTTTAAAAATTGTGGCGGCTTTGGTTGCATCATAATGATTGGCCTTACTGGCTCTTGCGGCATTGACGAGCGATTGGTTATCGTCCGCTGATTTTTGCTGTATGCTGACGGCTTGAAGCCTCAAAAGATCACTCATCAATAAGCCATTTTCGGCATTGATACGGCTCTGAAGGTCAACAGAGGATTTAAGGTCTGTTGTGGTGTTCAGTTCCCCGAGCATATTCTCATAGGTTTCAATATGGCTTGATGCATTATTATAGCTTTGCTCGGCAGTGGCCATTGCGGCATAAGTTGTATTGTTTCGCCGCTCAAACGCTTTAGAGACAGTCCCGTTCGGGTCGGTTGACATGAGATCAGAGCCGGAGATTGGCTTGTAGGTCGAGAGCAGATTGCTATAAATCCCCTGCGTGCCTGTTGCGCTGGCACCAAGCCCTGACGCAGACATCATATTCATTGTCTCTTGCCATGTATTGGGGAGGTAGCGTCTTAAATCAGCGTCATACGCTGAATTATTAACAGAGCCCATATTGCGTGTGCCTGTGATGGCATTGGCTTGTTTAACAGCCTGTTCTAGCTGTTCGAGTTGCTTTTGGTAATCTTTAGACATTTGGTCAAGTTGCGTGACCATCTGGGCAAAGCCGGAGGCATCATAGACAGGAATACCGCTCGCAAAGCCAGATGTCGGGATTAATAGATATATTAGTGGCAGAATCCATATTTTCTTCATATCGATGTCCTCTTCCAATTTGTAAAATGTGGGAGCCATTTATCAGGATCGCTTCCATAAAGCCCGATTAGTTCTTCCATTTTATGAACACTCTCTGTTCTACCGGAGAGAACCGCGATATAGTCATCAAGACCTCTGAGATCCAGACGCGCAATGACTGAATCGTTTCCGTGACGGAGAAGAAAGCAGTGAGAGGAGGGGGATAATTCCCGAATAATCTCTAGTTCATGCTGTGAAAGTCCGAAGCCGTCACAGTAATCTTGTGCCGCAGCGCGTGCATTGGGCAAAAATATCTGTGTCGGGGATTGTTCGATGATTGAATCGCCGACCTGACTTTCAATTGCATCCCGCGCGGATTGTGTTGCAAACCCGACAATCCCGTTTTGTTTACGGATGGTTTTAAGCCAGTCCTTGATGCGGAGAGAAAATTCAGGGTCATCAAGGAGTTTCCAGCCTTCATCAAGCATAATCATGACCTTGCTTCCATCAAGAAGCCCGTTAATCCTGTGAAATATATACATGAGCCACGGGGTGCGACTGATAGGATCATCGAGAATAGAGGTTAGATCAAAACCGATGGTTCTATTGCCAAGTTCCAGAGTATCTTCTGCATTATCGAAGAGCCATGCCCGCTCACCTTGTCCGTGCCACATGGATATTCTGTTTGCTAAAGAATTTCCGTGTTGTCTCTCATGGCCCCCAATGATTGGCTGATTTTTTGCCGACAGGAAAATTATGAAGGCTCGCAAAACTTGCAAAATTGCGGTTCGAGATAAGGGAACGTCGTGCAATATATGAGAAATTCCCTGGCAGTTGTGCCCAGAAGGATGGCTCTAGCGCAATATCTTCACGGGTTGTGACAATCCCAAGATTTACAAATGAGGAATGGCTCTCGCTCACAGCGCGGTCAAGCTCGCTAGGAGTTTTTGCAATAACGGTAACACTTAAATGATGCTCCCCAAAACTAGAGCGTCCAGACGCCAGATCATCAATGGCATGATCCATCTCTTTTTCAATGCTTGTTGCGCCTTCTTCTCCGGCAATCAATTTTCTTTTGGTTTCTCGCATGGAGCCAAGGGCTGCCTGCCTATCAACAAAGCCAAAAGATTGAGTGACTATAAATTCATGGGGAAGCCGTAAGAGCCCGTCTAGCATCCCTGGGCCAGTTGCATCACAACGGTCAGATATTGTTCATTCACGAACATACGTTTTTTTGAGAGTTTACTTTGGTAGGCTTTATCTAGAGCATCACACCAAGGGCTCTCGAAAAACCCGTCCAATCTCTCATGTGTCTCTCTGCGGATAATATGGTGGTAAATCGCAAAGCGGCTATTTGATAGGCCACGGAGGAGGGTAGAGCGGATATTCTTATTCTGGTTAATATCGATCTGGTCAGCGGTCTCGAACGGAAGGCCCTCGATTTTGATGACTTTGAGCAGATAGTTCTCTTTGGTTTTGAGAGTAGTTTCGTCAATATGCCGTGTATAGGGAATGAATCTTGAAATGGAAGTCTCTTTGTTTAAGAGGCCTCCGTATTTCATATCATCTTTCTTTGCCCAAGCGAGCATCATCGAAATCCTTAAAACAATTAGGGTTTATAACTGTTACTCTTCCAAAAGCCTTTATTTCGTATCGGAGAGCATCTGCTTAGCTTAGTGAGCCAGACCCTCATCCAGTGTGTATCCCGCTCGGTTGCTACATAGGCAGCCGCATGCAAGGGGAGGTTTACCAAAAAGAAGAAGAGGATTTTTCCTGAGAGGGACATGAATAAGATCATCCCTATTCCGAGGATGATAAAATTAAACCCGAAAAACTCCATCGGAACGCCCATCATCATCGGGGGACGGGTCATTCCAATAAAAAGAGGATCACAGGAATTGTCCTCTTCGCTCATCTAGATAGAACCTGCAATACTATCGACGATAGCCGGTGCACCGAAAATCAAGATAATGCCACCGATAACACTCGCAGCCAGCTGCCAGGAAATCCGACCAAACATCCATGCGAAGCCCAAGAATACAACAGCAATAATAGCCAGAATTCTGGCCCATGTGTTGGTCAACAGGTCTTGCAAAGCACTCAAGAAATTTGTGCCTGAGTCAAAGAGGGCAGCAGCATGTGCGGTTTCAGGAAGGAGCGTGATGGCAATCAAGCTCGATAGAGTTAGTAATTTAGTAATCTTACTAGTCATGTTTCTTCGTACCCTTAAGTTTTTATTTATGTGTTTGATGTCCGACCTTAGGCAACGCACTGTTTCAAATTCAAGGATAAAGAGACATGAGTTTTTATTTTGAAATCTCATGGTGTGAGAATGAGAAGAATCATAATCACTGGTTGTGTACAGCTTGTAATGAATGAGTTTAATTTAGAGGAGATGTGAGTTGTTCTAGGAGCATCAGAACAATATGACGCTTTTTATCGTCATCAAGTTTTTTCCATAGAAGGGAAACCTGTTGATCTTGAAGCTTTCTAAGCTGTTCAAAGTTTTTGCTTGTAGGTTTTAAAAGATCCTGTTCGCTCACATTCAAGATTTTAGAAATTTTGCTCAGGCGACTTGCAGGGATCTTATTAGTGCCCTGTTCGTATTTTTGGAGTTGTTGATAGGTAATATGAAGTTCAGCTGCGACCTCACTCTGTGTCAAGCGCAAGTCTTGCCGCATTTTTCGGATACGAAACCCGATCTCTATGTCATGCTCTGTAGCACGTCTTGGCTTTTGCTTACTCATGTTTTATTACGCAGAAAAAAATCACATCAATTTATCCAGCTTCAACATGTTGAAGCTGGAGGACGCACAAATCCAAATAGCAAAATGACTTGCTTGAGGTTTGGCCGGTTCTATGGGGGAGCGGGATGGTTGTGGTTAAAACACACAAGCAAACAACCGGTTCCTAACCGATTGCTTTTGAATGACCCATCTGCCCCCAGAGGTCAAAATAACGATATGGGTGTTTATAATCTAAAGTTTAGTATTATGTCAAGAAAATTAAATAATGGGAAGTATCTCTATGTTTAAGCTTAGGGCTCTCTGTTTTTCCTTCTTAATTGTTTTTAGTTCTGATCCTTCTTTTGCAACAGTTTATGAGTTTGATTCAGATGGCTCTGTAGAAGTATTTGAAGCAACGGATTATTTTTCTCCTTTGAGGCATCAGAAATTCAGAGCAAAAGCCTTACTGATGGGGTTTGAGAAAAGTTCTCTCAAGAAATTTGACGAGTATGTCAAAAAAGCATCCCAGAAATATAACGTAAGCTCTGATTTGATCCATGCTGTGATTAGAGCGGAATCTGCATACAACCCCGAAGCATTATCCATTAAGGGAGCAGGAGGTCTCATGCAACTCATGCCGGATACGGCCACTCAATATGGTGTTGCAGATAGGTTTTCTCCGGAAGAAAATATTGATGGGGGTACGAAATATCTAAAGTTTCTACTTGATAGATATGAAGGGGATATCAGTCTCGCTGTGGCTGCTTATAACGCCGGAGAGGGTGCAGTAGATAAGTATGGGGACGTACCGCCATACCCTGAAACAAAAGCATATGTTCAAAAAGTTTCGTTATTTCTAGAAAAGGGTAATTAGATGAGAGGATTTTATATTAGTTTCTTTGTGATTTTATCTTCCTTGACCCAAATCTTTCCAGCTAAAGCTGAGTCTGAGGCAGCGTGTGCTATATGGCTTTGTTTGCCTGGAGGATTCCCAAGTGGATGCTCTGCTGCTTACAGTGAATTTAAACACAGGATAAAGAAGGGACGGCCACCACTACCCAGTTTATCCTCTTGCGTAGTTGGCCCTGATGGAAGTCGCTCGAATGGAAGTTACCAAATGGGCGTTGAATATTTCCTACCCTGTAAAGATGGTTTTGAGTTCAGTAAATCACCGCAAGAATCCTATGAAAGTGTGATGTGCTTGCCTATAGATTCTCAATGCAATCTTCGAGAAAAATATAGAAGAGATAAAAAAATGGACTGCACACCTTACCCTGCGGAAAGAAGAACTCAGCCAAGGTTTATCAAAATGTGGGTCGATGGGAAATACTTAGGCCAGTTCTTCTACCAGTAAGATTTAGGCGGCATTCTTCTTTTGAGGAGAAGGATTTTCTGGAGACCCAGTCTCTATGAGAGGTGTTCTCATATATTTGAGCTCTTTATTGACATTCACAATATCGATTTTATGAATGGAATGGCTGAAATCCAGCAGCATTTCCTGAGAAATTCGTGTTGCATCAGTAATTGAGGGCACTTCAATTCTTACTTCATACTGCCAAGCTCCAGTGCACTCTGTCAGGCCAACAACATTTTCATGAGAGGCGCAGTAGCCAAAGAATGTATCTTTTAAGGAGGTGGAGCGTGAGGAAGTTTTAATAAGTAAATCGAAGGAGCTATATCCAATTTTATAAGGATCTATGCTGTAAGAGTAGCCGACGATCACTCCTCTTTTCTCAAGATCTGCAATTTTGTTATGAACTGTTGTATTAGATACGCCAACGGCTTCGGCAATCGCAGGGCCATTCGGAAGGCCTCCGGCAGTAATCATATAATTCAGAACAGATATGGATAGATCATCCAGCTTCTCTGCGTTGCCTGTATAGGAGTAGGTTAAGTGAGTTTTGTTTCCCAAGTCTGGGGCAAGGTATTTTCGCTTAAAGAGGCTGAGTCGTCGTCGTATTGAAACAGCCTCATCAATCTTCAGGTCTGGAATGTCATCATAGAGAGTGGCCATGAACTCTTCAAAATCTGGAACCGATTTAGCGTTCACAGACATAAAATATTGATAGGGGCCAAAGAGCTCAATTGCAGATACAATGTTTGGATAGTCTTGGAGTTTCTGGATGATTTCTGGGATATTTTGTCCCTCAACAGGCAGAAAAGAGAAAAAGACGCCTATTTTCATCCAACCAAGTGCGAATTGATTGATAAGAGTGTAGGGGGAGACAATGCCCTCTTTCTGCATTCCAGAAAGGGCGCGTCTAACTTGATAACCTTGCTCACCAATCGGGCCACCAATGCTCTCAGCGGTAGCATTAGCGTTTAGAAGTGCCATGTGAAGGATTTTTTGATCCCTTGTTTCTACTTTATATGTCATTCGGATTGTTTTGGTAAAAGCGTAAACAGTTAAGGCGTATCTACTTAATCTTTTTACAAAAAAACGCAACTAATTTTATACTCACAAATTTATTGTAAGCAGGTCATGCTCCTTTATGAAGGAAAATTAGTGGATTGTGCACATATTTCAACCCATAATTTGTAAATTATTAAAACTATTAGCAGGTTAAGATTTATTTTCTTGATTTTAATTAATATGTCGATATATGTAGACATATGGACATACAAAAAGCAATTATTGCGTTTGACGCATTATCCCAAGAGACACGCCTACGAGTACATAGACTACTCGTTGAGAGTGGGCTTGAGGGCCTTCCTGCTGGTGAATTAAGCAAGGGCTTAGGCGTTCCGCATAATAGCCTATCCTTCCATCTTAACCATATGAGCAATGCTGGTCTGGTTACATCAAGACGAGAAGGTCGTTCTATTATCTATTCTGCTAACTTTGAATTTGTTACAGACCTTATCCGCTTCATGGTCGAGAACTGCTGCAATGTAGACTTCGCTAGTATCCGTGAAGGTAAGAAAGGTTCCTCTGTTATTGAATTGACTAACTGCTGCCAACCTAAGAAGGAGAAGAAATCATGAAACGTATGCACATCCACCTTGGAGTAAAGAACATTGATGAAAGCGTGAAGTTTTATAATGCTCTGTTCGGGGCTGAACCAGCTAAACTCAAGCCTGACTATGCTAAGTGGATGCTGGAAGACCCACGCATTAACTTTGCTATTTCAACACGCGCAGGGAAAGTGGGTGTAGACCATATGGGCTTACAGGTTGATGATGTTTCTGAATTAAATGTTCTTCGTGAGCAAATGTCTGCGGCTAACATTTCCACCCATAGCGATGGAGAAACTACCTGCTGCTATGCCAAGTCTGAGAAATCATGGGTGGAAGACCCTAATGGGATTGCATGGGAAGCCTATCACACCATGGAAGACGCGCAGATATTCTCTGGCAGTGATAAGTCCAGTGAAGAAAGTGCTTGCTGTGTACCTGAAACGAAGTCACAGGTCGCTTGCAGTATGCCAGCTAAGAAGGGATGCTGCTAATGACCCAGCGCGTCCTTGTCCTTTGTACTGGTAACTCTTGCCGCTCAGTTATGGCTGAGGCTCTATTTAACCATATGGGGCAGGGAAAGATTGAAGCTGTGAGTGCTGGAAGCCAGCCAGCGGGGTATGTTCACCCATTATCATTAAAGACGCTCGAAAGGCATGGAATTGATGCTGGTCATCCTCGTAGTAAATCATGGGATGAGTTTGCAGGGCAATCTTTTGACCTTGTTGTAACTGTCTGTGATGCCGCTGCTGCTGAAAGCTGCCCTGTATTCTTGGGGCCTGTAAAGAAGCTGCATTGGAGTACACCTGATCCAGCCAAGGCTACGGGTACTGATAAAGAAATCGAAGCTGCCTTTGATGAAGCGTTTAATATGCTGAAAGACCGTATTGGAACATACCTAAATGAGCTGTAAGAATAGACTATCCTTCCTTGACCGATATCTGACCCTCTGGATATTCCTAGCAATGGCTATAGGGGTTGGCATAGGTTCAGTATTCAAATCAGCCCCAGACCTTCTAAATGGTCTGTCAATCGGTACAACGAATATCCCGATTGCTATCGGTCTTATCCTGATGATGTTCCCGCCACTTGCGCGAGTGAAGTATGAAGAACTGCCTCTGATATTCAAAGATTGGAAAATTCTGGTCTTGTCTTTGGTGCAGAACTGGATTGTTGGCCCGTTCCTGATGTTTGGCTTGGCTATTCTGTTTCTCCATGATTATCCCGATTACATGACTGGGCTTATCCTGATTGGATTGGCGCGTTGTATTGCGATGGTTATTGTATGGAACCAACTGGCAGAAGGGAATAATCAGTATGTAGCTGCGCTTGTTGCGTTTAACAGCATATTCCAGCTTTTGTTCTTTAGCGGTTACGCTTGGTTATTCTTAACCGTGTTGCCTCCTGCTTTTGGAATTGAAGGGCAGATTGTTGATGTTAGCTTTTCAACCATAGCCGAGAGTGTCTTCATTTACCTCGGTATCCCATTCCTTGCTGGTTTCATCACTCGTAAGGCATTGATTAAGCGCAACGGGGCTGACTGGTATGAGAAGTCTTTCCTCCCTAAAATCAATCCGATTACCCTGATCGCATTGCTCTTCACTATCCTCGCCATGTTTTCCTTGAAGGGTGGCATGATATTGCAAGTTCCGATGGATGCCCTGCGCATTGCCGTACCTCTGTCCATTTACTTCGTTGTGATGTTCTTCATTAGCTTTATCATGGGTAAAGCAATAGGGGCTGATTACGGCAAGACAACTGCTGCTGCCTTTACTGCCGCCAGCAATAACTTTGAATTGGCTATTGCTGTTGCTATCGCAGCTTTCGGCCTTGGATCGTCAGTAGCCTTTGCAACAGTGATCGGGCCATTGGTCGAAGTCCCTGTACTGATTGCCATGGTCAGTGTGGCGTTCTGGTTCAGGAAAAAGTATTTTTCTCAATAATTAAAAAAATTGGTATTTGTAAGATCCATCTTACTAATGCTTGACAAATGTTATCAATTGCATCAACATATAAACATACGTTTATATGTGAGGTGATTTAATGGCTCCTGAAAAAATTCATGACGACCATATTCAAGAGTTAGCAGACATTTTTAGACTGCTAGGTGATGCAAATCGTTTGAAGGTCATTATGACGTGCCGGGATGAGAGTGTTGCTGTGGGTGACATCGTTAAAAAAACAGGACTTTCTCAGCCGTTAGTTAGTCATCATCTCCGTTTATTAAAAGCAGCACGTCTTCTCCGAAGTGAGAAGCAGGGTAAGCAGGTCTTTTATATGCTCTTAGACGACCACGTTAAGTGCGTCATTGAAGACATGCTGACTCATATTAACGAACCAAAAGAGGAGTAATCATGAGCGCAAATCGTGAGAATGTTTATTATATCCAACAAATGGACTGTCCAACGGAAGAAAAAATCGTCCGTAACAAATTGAAGTCTATTAATGAGATTGTAGATTTGCGTTTTAATTTAATGCAGCGTGAATTGACGGTGAGTCATACCCTTGAGGATGATAGTAAAATTATATCTGCACTTGAAGCAATTGGTATGGGACCAGCAGACAAGAAGAACGCGGGGCATAATGACAATCATTCACATGGTGCATGTTGTGACCACAATCATAAGAAAGAAAAGTCTCTAGGGCTTACATTTAGTAATGAGATTTTATTAGCTGCCTCCGGTATAGCTGCATTTTCTGCTGAAATTTATAGCTGGGTCAGTGGGGATGAAAAATCATGGATAGTGATGACTCTGGCTGCATTGGCAATCATAACGGGAGGAGTACAAACCATTCGTAAAGGTTGGATTGCTCTTAAAACATTTACCCTCAATATTAATTTCCTGATGATGGTGGCAGTAGGCGGAGCCATCATTATTGGTGAATGGCCAGAAGCGGCGATGGTAACTTTCTTATTCGCACTTGCCGAAATGATTGAGGCGAAATCTTTAGACCGTGCCCGTAACGCCATTCAACAGCTGATGGAGATGTCGCCTGAGACAGCAAGCGTAAGGCAAGAAGATGGTTCATGGAAAGATACAGTTGCTGAGGATGTAAAAGTACAAGCAATTGTTCGTGTTAAACCCGGTGAAAGAGTTCCTTTAGATGGACGCATCACAAATGGACAATCTACAATTAATCAAGCACCTATTACAGGCGAGAGTATGCCTGTTGAGAAGAAAGTGGGAGATACTGTTTTTGCAGGAACTATTAATGAGCTTGGTACTTTCGAATTTGAAGTGACCGCAAATAAAGGCGGAACGACACTTGCTCGGATAGTTAAATCGATACAAGAAGCGCAGGCAGACAGAGCGCCTACACAGCGTTTTGTTGACCAATTCGCTACTTATTACACACCGACTATTGTGGTTCTAGCCATATTGATTGCTGTGTTGCCGCCGTTATTCTTTGATGAGGCATTTTCTCTTTGGATTTATCGTGCTTTAGTAACATTGGTTATTGCTTGTCCATGTGCGTTGGTCATATCCACACCTGTTACCGTTGTGAGCGGTTTGGCCGCTGCTGCTAAGAGAGGTATTCTTGTAAAAGGTGGCGTTTATCTAGAAGAGGGGCGTAAGATGAAAGCTCTTGCGTTAGATAAAACAGGAACTTTGACGCATGGTAAGCCAGAGGTGACAGACATTAAGCCTTTAGCTGAAATAACTTCTGAAAAAGCGTTGGAAATTGCAGCCAGTCTTAATTCGCATTCGGAACATCCTATTGCCCATGCAGTTGTTAATAAGGCTAACTTAAGCATTCCTTTAAACGTTACGGGATTTGAATCACTTACTGGACGTGGAGTGAAAGGTAATATTGATGGAGTACTTTACTACCTAGGTAATCATCGCCTAGTAGAGGAATTAAAAGTATGTGGCGAGCATGTGGAGTCTGTTTTACTGCCGTTAGAGGCGCAAGGGAAAACAGCTATTGTGTTGACTACAGAAAGTAATGCTGTTTGTGTGTTTGCGGTTGCTGACACTATGCGAGATACCAGTATTGAAGCTGTTAAATCTCTACAAGACATGGGCATCACATGTATTATGTTGACGGGTGATAACCCAACAACAGCATCTGCAATTGCTAAGCAAGTAGGAATTCAAGATGCGCGTGGAAATATGCTACCAGAAGATAAGCTGAAAGCTATTGAAGAGCTACGCACACAATATAATGTAGTCGGTATGGTAGGGGATGGAATTAACGATGCTCCTGCGTTAGCGAAATCATCTATCGGTTTTGCAATGGGAGCTGCTGGCACAGATACGGCTCTAGAAACTGCTGACGTTGCCTTAATGGAAGATGATTTACGCCGTATTCCAATGTTTATTGAGCTTAGTCGTAAAACTGGTGCAATATTAAAACAGAATATATCTCTGGCAATCGGAATCAAAGTTGTGTTTCTTGCATTAAACTTTGCTGGAATGGCTACATTATGGATGGCAGTATTTGCAGATTTAGGGGCAAGTTTAATCGTTGTTTTTAATGGACTTCGATTGCTGAATTTTAGTAGCAGTGCAAGAAGATAACTCTTTTTATTTGGTTAGGTTTTATGTTGGTTCGCTATTGCTCTATAGCACGCAAGGAGGAAGAGGTTACTGGATCTTGTCAATCACAGGCGTTGGCAACAAAGACACAACAGCAGCAATCCAAGGATGCAGCGGCAAAGTTACGCGCCATGTTAGAGCGCAATCAGGAGTTTTTAAATAATATAAGCCTATCACCTTATAAAACCGTTGAATTTCAGGGTATTGACCCTATATCGCAAAAAAACAGGTAGAAAATTAACAAAAACTTGGTAATATAAACCTTATGGCACTCTTTAAACGAGTCATCTGCGCATTTGTCGCGCTTAGCTTTATCTTCGTTGGCGTTCCTGTCCAGGCGAAGCCAATGTCATGCCCGATGGCCAAAATGCATGCCGAAATGCAAAAATCATCGGTGCAATCCGACATGTCTGACATGAAAATGGATATGAAGGATTGCGACAAATGCCCGAAATCGGCAGTGAAGAAACAAGCCGAGAAAACTAAAAAAGGCGGTTGTTGCGATGACCAAGCATGCAATGCCAAATGTGCTGCCCTGAGCAGTGCGGGCGGACAGTTATTTTTGTCCAATGATATTCAATGGAATGCGCTGACTGCAAAGGAAAAGGTAACATTTCTGCCTTACCTTTTGCCGCCGTCTCATGCGCTGAAAACACCAGAAAAACCACCCAAATATCTCTCGTAAAGGGCGAAGTGTGTCCGGATTTTGCGTTGATGTAAGCATCGCACGCAAAAAATCCTGATATCTCCAGCCCTTTTTGCATTGCAGCTTTACGATCATTCGTAAGGCCGACCCAACGCATACGAGAGGTTTATCATGATTAGAATTTTTATACTTATACTGCTGGTCGGTTTCAGCATCGCAGCTCCAGTCCAGGCGGCGGAAAAGAAAAACTCTTCCGCTCCAGCGGCGCAGGATCAAGATGCAGGGCGTTTTGCCTTGCTCTTGGAAAAACTGAAACAGCACCCTGAAATCCAGTCCTATGTGAGCCGCGCGGAATCATCGCAATTTAACGCCGATGGCGAATTGGGTTTACCTGACCCAATGCTTTTTATTCAGGAGCAGGATTATCCCATAGGCACAAGCATGTCGCGTGACCAAGAGCAGAAGATGATTGGCTTTAAGCAAGCCATTCCAGCTTTTGGCACGCGCGGTGCTAAATCTGAACGTATCGGGGCTGAATCCCATAAGAACAAATTGCTCGGTGGCTATGCGTTCTCCGCCATGAAAGCGCAGCTTGTGACGGCGCTCTCTAATTTGCAGCGCGTCAAAGAGCAAGAAAAGCTACTTGTTCAGCAAACCTCTTTGTTCGGCTCCGAGCGTACCAGTCTGAAAGGCCGGATCACCGCGAACCAAGCCACGCAAAGCCAACTTGTCCTGAGCGAGGCTGACAGTACCGATATTGGGTTGATGCGCGCCGATCTTGGCGAGGAGAAACACGAAATCATAGCCATGCTCGATAATATGGTGGGTGAAACGCCCGATATATCCTTGCCAGCCATCGACAAATTTGCCTGGGATCGGGATGTTGAGAAAACTTATCCGGTGCGGATCGCGGCGCAGGATATCGAGATGGCACGCAAAGACGTGAACTTGCGTGAATCTGAGTTCAATCCCAACTTCGAGGTACAGGCGAGTTATGGCCGCATGAATGGCGGCGATAATGCTGGAATGGTTATGATCGGTATGAGCATCCCGCTTTGGGCCGCGCAAAACCAGCAACCCAAACTTTTCGGCGCAAAATCGGGCGTGCGCGCGGCAGAAGCCGATCAAGAAAATATCAAGCGGCAAACGCTGCAAAAGCTCACGCATTTAGAGGCGCAGATCGATGCCAGTGACCGCAAGATCGAGCTGTTGCAACACAAAGAATCCCTCCTGAACGTATCACGCGGTGCGCAAACCAGGGAATATGAGGCGGGCAAGAGCGATCTTTCCATGCCTCTCAAGACACGGCGCGACATGGTGTCCGTCCGTTATCAACTGGCGACGGAACGGGCAAAACGCACCGTGCTGATCGCCGATTTTAACCACTACTTCATCGAAGGAGAAGAATGATGAAAAAACTGCTGACCGTACTGATTTTATCCATGGCTTTGTTGTCTGGTATCGCGCAAGCTGCCGAGCAAACGCCTGCGGACGCGCCGCAATCTCTGAGTGTTGCCGCTGCCACGCAACTGCTGCACGACAGCAAGCCAGTTTATTCCTGCCCGATGCACGCGCATATCCTCTCCGACAAAGAAGGACGATGCCCCATTTGCGGCATGGATCTGACGCAAATCACCAAGATCGAAGGCGACGCAACGATGCCGAGCGACGATAAAACAATGACCATGCCAATGATGGAGACTAAATGATGAAAAAATCGCTGCCGCTTCTGATTGGATCGATCCTCTGCGCTAATGCTGTGTTATCTGGCTTGAGCGCAGGCATGATATCCATTAACCACGCCAACGGTTTCCAAAAACTTCTTGGAATAAGCGTCGCGCATGCCGAGGAAGCGGCGGCGGTTAAATATACCTGTCCGATGCATCCGCAGATTATATCGGACACGCCTGGAAAATGTCCGATCTGCGGGATGGATTTGGTTCAGATCGCCGCGTCAGGCGGTACGCATGAGGAAATAATGGATATGAGTACCTCTGCCACGGAGCAAAAAGACCGCAAAGTTCTCTATTGGTATGATCCGATGGTGCCGGATAAGCGGTTCGACAAGCCTGGAAAATCGCCCTTCATGGATATGGAACTGGTGCCTAAATACGCCGACGAGATCAAAAGCGATGCCTCCGGCAAGCCTGTTATCTCGATCAACGCCGATACGGTTCAAAAGATGGGTGTCCGCACGGAAAAAGCAATCAAAGGTAGCTTCGCGCAGAGCCTGCGCGCCACTGCCATCGTCACGGAAAACGAGCGTAGCCGCGTGGATTTATTCAGTCAGGTCGAAGGACGGGTTGAAGATTTACGTTACAGCGCCGTTGGTGACCGTGTGAAAAAGGGCGATCTCTTTTATACGCTTTACAGCCCTGAACTGCTTTCTCTGCAAAACGACTTTATCGCTTCGCGCAAAGCTGGACTGCAAGATTTGGCGCAAGCCGCCAAGAAACGCATGAAACTCCTCGGCGTGGACGATAAAGTCATCGCCGACCTTTCAAAAAGCGGCAAGGCGTTCGAGAAAGTACCGTTTTATGTTCCAACAGACGGCGTTTTGGCGCAGCTGGATATCCGCAACGGTTATTACCTCAAAGCCAATGATCAAGTTGGCCGCATTCAAGACCTATCGACAGTTTGGCTGGAAGGGGATGTGCCGGAGAAGGATATAGGGACGATCAAGGAGGGTGATATTGCCGAGATCGCGGTCGGCCCGCAAAAATACGAGGGTAAAGTCGATTACATCTATCCGACGATTGATAGCGAGGCTCGTACCGGAAAAGTGCGCCTGATGGTCGATAATAAGGATGGTGCGTTGCGCCCAGCGTCTTATGCCACTGTAGCCTTTGCCACGGGTGCGGTGATGGAACAATTGACCATTCCAAGCGAGGCCGTCTTACGGAATGCCGAAGGTGAACATGTCATCGTGGTGGTAGGAAGCGGAAAATTCCAGGCGCGTAGCGTGAAAACGGACGGCAGCAGTGCGGGTAGGACAGAGATTGTCTCCGGCCTTCAGGACGGTGACGATGTTGTCGTCAGTGCGCAGTTTTTGATCGACTCCGAGTCTTCGTTGCAGGAGTCGCTCGGCAAATTATCAGGAGGCCAGTAATGGGCAATATTTCACACGATCCTACGCAATCTTTTGTAGCGCGCGTTATCGATTGGTCGGTCAATAACCCTTTGATGATTTCGATCTTGGCTTGCCTGATCCTGATCGGCGGCATCTTTGCCGTGCAGCGTATGCCGCTTGATGCCATTCCCGATTTATCCGATACGCAAGTGATTGTACGGACGGATTTTGAGGGACAAGCACCACAGATTATTGAAAATTTGGTGACGTACCCGCTCTCAAGCGCCATGCTGGGATTGCCGCGTACCAAAATCGTGCGTGGATTTTCGATGTTTGGCGCATCTTTTGTTTATGTGATTTTTAAGGACGGCACGGATCAGTATTGGGCGCGCTCTCGCGTGCTGGAGGCACTCTCCAAGGTTCAATCTGCCTTGCCGCCTGCAGCAAAGGTGCAGATCGGACCCGATGCCACGGGCGTGGGTTGGGTCTATCAATACGCTCTTGTCGATAAAAGCGGCAAACATGATCTGGCGCAGCTGCGCGGGCTGCAGGACTGGTTCCTGAAGTTTGAGCTGGCAACCGTTTCAGGTGTGTCCGAAGTCGCCAGTGTTGGCGGTTTTGTGAAGGAATATCAGGTTCTGGTCGATCCCGTGAAGCTGCGTGCTTTTGGTATTCCGCTGATGCGTATTCAGGAAGCGCTTAAAGCTTCCAGTCAAGAAGCAGGCGGACGTGTGATCGAACAGGCTGAAACTGAATTCGTGATCCGCTCCAAAGGCTATGTCACAAGCATTGTCGATCTTGAGAAACTGGCGCTGAAGGCGAAAGACGGCACACCCGTGCGTCTTGTCGATGTGGCACGCATTATCGAGGGGCCGGAATTGCGGCGCGGCGTTACGGAACTGAACGGTGAAGGAGAAGTCGTATCTGGCATCATCATCATGCGTCCAGGCGGTAATGCGCTGGATGTCATCAAGGCGATCAAACAAAAAATCGAAGCTCTAAAACCAGGTTTACCAGAAGGCGTCGAGATCGTATCCGTCTATGACCGTGCGCCGTTGATCGAGGGATCGGTCGAGTATTTGAGCCATAAGCTGATCGAGGAAGCCATTGTGGTGTCCTTGGTTTGCCTTATATTCCTGCTACATGTCCGCTCATCCTTTGTGGCAGTCATTACCTTGCCGCTGGGCGTATTGGCGGCGTTTATCGTGATGTCGGCGCAAGGCATTACGGCCAATATCATGTCGCTTGGCGGGATCGCCATTGCCATCGGCGCGATGGTGGACGCTTCTATCGTGATGGTCGAGAACGCACACCGCAAACTCTCTGAATTGCATCAGGATGCAACAGCAGATGAAAAACGTGCAGCTTTACTACTGGCAGCAAAAGAAGTCGGCCCGGGGCTGTTCTTCTCCTTGCTGATTATCACCGTATCCTTCTTGCCTGTCTTTGCTTTGACGGGGCAATCAGAGCGGTTGTTCAGTCCGCTGGCCTTTACCAAAACTTATTCAATGGCGGCGGCAGCTATTCTTTCGGTCACAGTCGTGCCGGTATTGATGCTCTGGCTTATTCGTGGAAAAATCCTTCCCGAAGAGCGCAATCCCATTAATCGTTTTTTCATTACGATCTATAAACCCGTTCTGGCTTTGGCCTTACGAGCTAAATGGCTCACCCTCGCATTGGCGGGGTTGGTGCTACTCAGCATGGCGTGGCCGATCATGCGCACAGGTAGCGAATTCATGCCCGCGCTCTATGAAGGCGATTTGATTTATATGCCAACGACGCTGCCTGGCGTTTCTGTCACCAAGGCAAAAGAACTGGTGGCGACGACCAATCGTCTGATCAAAACCGTGCCGGAGGTGGGAACTGTGTTCGGAAAGGCAGGACAGGCGGAAACGGCGACCGACCCCGCGCCAATCTCCATGATCGAGACCTGGGTGCATCTGAAGCCGCGCGAACAATGGCGCAAAGGGCTGACCACTGAAATGCTGATCAAGGAGATGGATGCTCTTACAAAAATGCCAGGATTGGTGAATAGCTGGGGCTATCCCATCAAAATCCGCATGGATATGGTGACGACAGGCATTCGCACCCCCGTGGGCATCAAGGTCTCCGGTGCGGATCTGAATACGATTGGTCAAATCGCGGTTGAAGTGGAGCAAGCAGTCAAGAGTGTGCCAGGCACCCGTTCAGCCTTCGCTGATCGCGTTGTCGGAGCCAAATATCTTGAGATTGAACCGGATCGTGACGCTTTGGCGCGTTACAACGTCGATCTGGGAATGGTACAGGATGTTATTGCGACGGCTCTTGGCGGCATGAAACTCGCCGAATCCGTACAAGGACGAGAACGCTACGGTATCATGCTGCGCTATGATCGGCCTTTCCGCGAGAACGTAGAGGATTTGAAAAATATTCTCGTTGATACGCCAGATGGGGCGCAGGTGCCGCTTGGCACGCTGGCAGATATTAAATTCGCGCCAGGTCCACAAATGATCGTCTCGGAAAATGCCCGTTTAAATGGCTGGGTCTTTGTTGACATCACAGGACGAGATATCGGCGGCTATGTGAAAGAGGCACAACGTGTCGTGGCGGATAAGGTTAAACTGCCCGCCGGATATTCCATCGGCTGGTCGGGTCAGTTTGAGCAGATGCTCGAAGCCAAAGCGCGTCTTGATATCGCGATTCCAGCCACCATCGGCATTATCTTTCTACTGTTGCTGATTCATTTTGGCAGGTTGGATCGCACGCTGATGGTGATGTTGTCATTGCCCTTCGGCTTGGTGGGCGGGGCTTGGACACTTTATCTTGCGGGCTATAATTTCTCGGTTGCCGTTGCAGTAGGCTTTATAGCGCTGGCAGGGATTGCTGTCGAGACCGCCGTCGTTATGCTGATTTATATCGACCAGCAAGTACGTCACCATCCGCCGCAAAACAGGCAGGATCTGTTCGATGCCGTTATGCATGGCGCGGCTTTGCGGGTGCGTCCCAAATTGATGACCGTATCGGTCATCATAGCGGGGTTGTTGCCGATCTTCTTTACGGAGGGTTTAGGATCGGATGTGATGCGCCGTATTGCTTTGCCGATGGTCGGCGGCATGGTGACAACCACGCTTTTGACACTGATCGTCATTCCGGTGATTTATTTTATTTACCAATCAAGAGGGCTCAAGGAGTCGAATTATTGAATGTCATAATTTTTCGAAAAATGCCGAAATAATTGCCTTTATTTGATTTTGGTCAAGTTGCCTTTGAACCTGTTTTAATATATAAATAGCTGTTCATGTGTTTGTATGTTAACGATGCAACCTTAAATTAAAGGAGAGCCCTATGAAAAAACCACTCGCAGCATTGTTGGTTGCCTGCATATTGACGTTTCCCGTCGTCGCTATTGCCGCCGATGCCAAGCCTCAACAGACGCAGGTCACGCAGTCCGCTCCCGATGTCGCTAAATTCGACAAACAAATGGCGGAAGCGCAAAAAATATGCAGCTTATGCAAGAGCAGATGAACAGGATCAATCAGACTCAAGACCCGCAGGAACGCCGGAAACTAATGCAGGAACATTGGTCCTCCCTGCAAAAGACCATGCCGATGATGCGAAGCATGATGGGTTATATGGGCTGCCCGATGATGGGAGGAATGATGAACGGCCATATGATGATGGACAGGGACGATAACATGATGGGATGCAATGATATGGATGGCTACTATTCCAACCTTACCCCCGAACAAACGAAGCAGCGCCAGTACATGATGGACCGTTACATGGGAATGCAAAATATGATGATGCACCAAAACTGGATGATGCAGCCAAATCAATAAAGGCTTTCATCATGAAGAAAAACCTTCAGGCCAGAAAAATCGTCGGAAAAAAGCTTCAAGAACTGGCCGATGTGATGAAGCTGCTCGGCGATCTGAACCGCCTAAAGATTGCCATTCTCTGCTTGGAGGGTTCTGTCTGCGTTAGCGATATCGCAAAACAAACAGAACTCTCCCAATCATTGGTCAGCCATCATCTGCGACTGTTGCGCACGGCAAGGCTTGTCAAGTCTGAACGCAAGGGCAGAAATGTTCACTACGTCATCAATGATGATCATATTCGCTGTGTGCTGGTGGATATGATTGACCATGTATTAGAAAAATAGGAGATAGATCTATGAGTTATTATTTTTCCGCCGTACTTTCGGTTCCTTTTGACGCCGCCGTCCAGCGCGTTGTAGAGGCGTTAAAGCAAGAGGGTTTTGGCATCATTACCGAAATTGACGTGAAGGACACCCTCAAGAAGAAAATCAATGTTGATTTTCACAGATACCGCATTCTAGGAGCCTGTAATCCAATGCTTGCTTATGAAGCGCTGCAACTGGAAGACAAGGTCGGAACGATGCTGCCATGCAATGTTATCGTTCAAGAAATCGCACAAGATAGAACGGAGGTGGCCGCTATCGATCCTGTTGCTTCAATGCAGGCGATTGATAACCCCCAGCTCAAACAGGCGGCTCTCAAGGTCCAGGTTAAGCTTCACAAACACATCGAATCTCTCTGAATGTGTATCTGATGCCAGCGCCTTATTTCAAAAACCAAAAAAGCAAAAAGTTCATGATGAAATACTCTTACTTATCGGCAATCGTGATTTTAATTGTTCTAAGCCATCAACTGGCGCGTTTGATTATATTCCCCGCCGTAGCTGCGCATGGTTCGTTTTTGGAAGTGACGCCGTTTTTCAGTCTGGTGGAGGTGTGGAATCACGGCATCAGCTTCGGCATGGCAAAGGGATTACCCTACGGGCAATGGGTACTATCGGTCACTTCCCTCACCATCACCGCTATAATGCTTTATTGTTTGCACAAGACGGAAAACAAACTTTCTATTTCCGCTTTCAGTTTCGTGGTAGCCGGCGCGCTTGGCAATGTTCTTGACCGGATAAGATTCGGAGCGGTCGCGGATTACCTTGACTTCCATGCATTCGGGCATCACTGGCCCGCGTTTAATTTTACTGATGTTGCTATCGTACTGGGAGTGTTTCTGCTTTTATTTGCAAACATAGTACAATCTCTATCCGCACGGCACGGCATTGCGAATCGGATATGATGCGCCTTATCGCCTTGCCGATAGTCAGCGATATAATGACGACCACACTTTTGACGCTGATCACTATTTCTGTGATTTATTACGTTTACCAATCAAGAAAGCCCAAGGAATCGGACTATTGAATTTCATAATTTTCTCACAAATGAACAATTCAAATGCCTTGTTGCCCCGTTCTTGCATGTTAATTATAATTAAATCTTGAAAATTCTCTTAAGGGTGCTATTTCTAGGGGCATGTTGCAAAAGTTCTTTCAACGCGTGAAAATCATTATTGTAGTGTGACTGTTTGTATCAGTCGCATTGCCGTCGGTTTCCCATGCGTTTGATACGAAATCTGAAGCGCATTGTGAGCAAACATCGTCCTCTGGAGACCATGTATCTACAAAAACCATTGATAGCCAAGAAAAAGCCGACCATACATCTGATGGTTGTGATTGCTGTCATTCTGGATGCTGTAACCTTAAAACATTCTCTAAATTATCTTCTGTGCCCCATCATTTGAGCCGCGAAGCAATTGACTTTGCTAATGTTTCACAGTTGCTTAAAGGTACTTCTGGTACAGACCTTTTCCGCCCCCCAAAATCCCTCGTTTAATTTGATTTATCATGCTGCCTTTGGCGGCTTTTCCCATTTTTCAAATAAAACGAGGACATCATGCGCATTAACGCATCCACAAAATTATTCGCTATTTCTTTACTATCGGGTCTTGTACTTGGCTTAACAGCATGTACGCCGACTAATTTTAAACCAGCGCACCATACGTCTGCCTACGAATGTAAAAGACTTCAGAACAGAGGCCTTATTAGCCTGGACCAAGAACGTCTATGCCGCATGGGGCAGCCGTTCGATGTCAAATCCCCACAAGTTCAGAAATAGGGGAAAATCATGAATAAATTGATGATTGCGTTACTGATGATTTCTGTATCATCAGTAGCGATAAAGGATAGCTATGCCCAAACGGACGCCGTCCAAGTACAAGAAACGACTTTAGAAGATGCTATCAGACACGCGATGGATGTTTCTCCTGACCAAAGGATTGCAGGCTCTTTAGAGGGGATTGCTAAAGGTGAGCGTCAACAGGCCGGACTTCTTTTAAACCCTGAAATCTCTGCAGAAGCAGAAAATCTTGGTGGACGTGGAAGCTATAAAGGTACTGACTCATTAGAAACCACAATTGGACTATCACAGACAATTGAGATAGGCGGGAAGCGTTCTGCGCGTATTAAAGTGGCAGATGAGGGGATTAATCTAGCGGGATATGATGCCCAATCTGAAAGATTAGACCTTATTCATGATGTTACAGTTGCTTATATCGAGGCGGTTGCAGCCGAAGAGCAAGTTAGTATCGCAAAGGAACAGAAAAAACTGGCGCAAGGGACGCTGGATACAGTTGCAAAACGTGTAGAGGCTGCTGCTGACCCTATCTTTCAAAAGAGCAAGGCAGATGTTGCGTTGTCTGCTGCCAAGATTGCGGTAAAGAAAGCTGAACAAGAGGCCAAGATAGCCAAGCAAAAACTTGTCAAATATTGGGATGGTAGTGTTTCTAAATTACAATTAGACCCTCGCTTTTTTAGACATCTTGAACAGCCTCAAACCTATAGTGATATTGTCTCAAATCTAAAAAATAGCCCTGACTATCAGCGTTGGAATGCATTGCACGCACAAAGTAAGGCTGCAATTGACTTGGAGAAATCAAACGCAATTCCTGATCCGACTTTCAATGTAGGTGTCAGAGATTTCAGAGAAAGCGGAGACCAAGCATTTGTCGTAGGTGTTTCCATTCCATTCGCGGTTTTTAATCGTAATCAAGGGAATGTTTATAAAGCGGGGCATACTTCAGCAAAGATTGATGCTGAGCGTCAAAGAGCATGGATAGATTTAGAAACAAATTTAGCCACTCTTACTGAAGAATTAGAGGCCAGTTTCTCTGCTGCGCAGATGATCTCTGAAAATACGTTGCCTGCGGCACAGAAAGCGTTTTCTGAGGCTCGTAAAGGCCATAGTGCGGGTAAATTCGCATATCTAGAAGTCTTGGATGCTCAGCGTACTTTGTCTGAAGTTCGCGAAGAATATAACGACACTCTTAAGAAATATCACTTAGTCAGAGCAGAAATTAATCGTCTGACAGCTTCTACTTCAACATCCATTTCTTCAATGGAAGGAACCAAAAATGAAAAATAAATTCACATACAAAATACTATTAGCAACTGCTGTCATTGGCGTTTACGGCTTTGCATCCATTTCTCCATCGTATGCCGAAGAGGGCCATGAACACGAACAGCAAGCAGAGTCATCGGAAAAGCATGGAGAGGGTGAGAGCCACGAACATGCAGATGAATCTAGTGAAGAGCATGGTGAAGAGGCCCAGCTTTCTGAAAAAGCCATAGAAGATTCTGGTATTAAATTAATGGAAGCATCTGCAGGAATTGTTGACCAAACTCTATTGCTAACAGGACGCATTACTCTTAATCAGAACAAAACTGCCTCTGTAAAGGCCAGATTTCCGGGCGTTGTGAAGGGAGTTTCCAAGGCGCAAGGAGAGGTTGTTAAATCGGGAGACGTTTTAGCCACTATCGAGTCTAATGAAAGTCTTCAAGTTTATGCAGTGACAGCACCGATTGATGGCGTTGTTCTATCGCGCTCTATCAATATCGGCGATACGGCAGGAGATGCTGCTATGTTCACAATTGCCGACATGGATGAATTGTGGGTTGAGTTTCATGTGTTCTCGCAAGATGCAGACCTTGTTAAATCAGGTGTTCCAGTAGATGTGTCTAGTAGTGAATGTGAAAAAACACAAAGCACAACGATCCAAAGCTTATTGCCAATGACAGAGGCTTCAAGCCAGACACTTCTTGCCAGAGCAACGATTAAAAATCTGGATAGTCATTGGCTTCCGGGTATGTCTGT
>DMIT01000149.1:24612-27195 GCA_003452275.1 Rhodospirillaceae bacterium
CACGCTCATTAATCCATGCCCATTTAAGGAATAATATTATGATTGAAAAAATTCTGGGATTTTCCCTTCGCCACCGCTTTCTTATTGTTTTGATGGTTGGGGCTGTGGCTGCGTTAGGTCTTTATAGTCTGAAAAGCCTTCCGATTGATGCCGTTCCTGATATTACTAATAATCAGGTGGCTATTAATACAACAGCAGCAGCTTTATCACCTACAGAAATTGAGAAACAAGTTACTTTCCCAATTGAGACAGCTTTAGCTGGCATTCCTGGGTTAGAATATACGCGTTCTATCTCACGAAATGGTTTTTCTCAGGTTACTGCGGTCTTTAGTGACAATGTTGATATTTATTTTGCACGTGCTCAGGTCAGTGAACGTCTAACTGAAGCGAAAGAAGCTCTGCCAGTTGGAGCAGAGCCTATGATGGGAGCAATCTCGACAGGGCTCGGCGAGATTTATATGTGGACGGTTGAGTTTGCACATCCCGCAGGAAAGGATGCTAAGATAACTAAAGGGGAGTTTGGTTGGCAACCAGATGGAAGTTATCTAACTGTTGAAGGAGAGAGGCTAAGAACCGAAACAGAACAGGCATCTTATCTTCGAACTGTTCAGGACTGGATTATACGGCCCCAATTAAAAGGGGTTAAAGGCGTTGCGGGTGTTGATGCAATCGGCGGATATGTGAAGCAATACCATGTTGAGCCGTATCCTGAAAAATTAATATCTTTAGGCTTAAGTTTTTCTGATGTGGTTGATGCATTAGAAAAAAATAACCTCAGCATTGGGGCAGGTTTTATTGAAAGAAACGGTGAAGCTTATGTTGTACGTTCAGATGGTCGAATTACTACTGATAAAGAAATCGGTAATATCGTTGTGGCCAATCGTGCTGGGCTTCCAATTTACATGCGTGATATTGCAAAAGTAGGTATTGGCAAAGAGTTGAGGACAGGTTCTTCTTCTGGAAATGGCGCAGAAGTTGTTGTGGGTACTGCTTTAATGCTGATTGGTGAAAATAGCCGAACAGTTGCAGAAGCAGTCGACCAGAAAATTCAAGAAATCAACAAATCTTTACCACCTGATATTCATGCGAAGACAGTTTTAAACAGAACAAAACTCGTTGATTCAACAATTCAGACTGTCCAAAGAAACCTTGCAGAAGGAGCCTTGTTGGTCATTGTTGTTCTGTTCTTGCTTCTTGGGAATTTCAGAGCAGCGTTTATTACTGCACTTGTTATCCCGATTGCAATGTTAATGACAGCAACGGGAATGGTAAAACTTAACATCAGCGGAAATCTGATGAGTCTTGGTGCGCTTGATTTTGGTCTGATTGTCGATGGCGCAGTTATCATCACAGAAAACTGCCTCCGAAGATTGGCTGAAAAGCAGCATCATGTCGGACGTTTACTTAGTCTGCCAGAACGCCTTCATGAGGTCATGGAAGCCAGTAAAGAAATGATACAACCGTCTGTCTTTGGGCAGGCCATTATTGTTATGGTTTATATTCCGCTACTAACTTTCACGGGCGTAGAAGGTAAAATGTTTGAACCTATGGCAATGACAGTAATTATTGCTCTGGCGGCAGCTTTTGTTTTATCTCTTACTTTCATCCCGGCAATGATTGCGATTTTTGTGAACGGTGAGGTCGAGGAAAAAGAAAATGGTGTCATTAGGGCTCTAAAAGTCGGTTATGGCCCATCCCTTAATTTCTCTTTGAAACGCCCATTGATTGTGATTGGTGGTTCAATATTGGCATTTATTGCATCCATTCTTCTTTTATCACGCATGGGGCAAGAGTTCATCCCAAGCCTTGATGAGAAAGATATTGCCATGCATGCCATGCGTATTCCAAGTACAGGTATTGTGCAGTCACAGGAAATGCAGTTTGTTGTTGAGAAGAACCTTACAAAAATACCTGAAATTGCCTTCGTTTTCTCAAAAACGGGTACTGCAGAGATGGCTTCAGATCCAATGCCTCCAAACGTCTCAGATACTTTTATTGTTCTGAAGCCGCGTGAGGAATGGCCTGATAAAGCCAAGGCAAAAGACCAAGTGATTGAAGATATCCAAGGGGTTTTGAAGGATGCGCCGGGAAACAACTTTGAATTCACTCAGCCTATTCAAATGCGTTTTAACGAATTGATATCAGGCGTTCGGTCGGATGTTGCTGTTAAAGTATATGGGGATGATTTCAAACAAATGGAAAAGACTGCAATGGAGATTTCCAAAGCTTTGCAATCCACGAATGGAGCCGCCGATGTCAAAGTTGAGCAAACGAGCGGATTACCATTTCTTGAAATTCAGCTTAAAAGAGAGGCCATTGCTCTATATGGTCTCAATGTAAGTGACGTTCTGGATGTTATTCAGATTGCTATCGGCGGACGCGAAGCTGGTCTGGTGTTCCAAGGAGATAGGCGATACGACATTTTGGTAAGATTGCCAGAAATGCTGCGTACAGACCTTGATGCCATTGGTAATCTTCCTGTTAAGCTTCCTGAAGATGAAGGGCAGGGTGATGATGTCAAAATCCCGCATGCACGACCTAACTTTGTACCCTTGAAACAAGTTGCCAATCTGGTCATGAGTG
>DMIT01000088.1 GCA_003452275.1 Rhodospirillaceae bacterium
GGACTCATTTATAGGGGGTGTCTCATCACCAATATCGTGAAAGACGAAATGCCAAATATCTGTCGCCTTATCTTGCTTAATGTCTTCGATATCTAATTGCGCTATCTCAGATGCTCGCGCCCCAGTGTATAATGCAATTAACCAGCCCCAGTGAAGGTAAGGAGCCCTATAGAGAAATTCACCCGATCTAAACTCATCAATTCCAAATATATCTCTTAGATTTTGATCATCAAACGGTAATGCGTCAATTTGACTACGTCTAATACTTTTAGGTGTTGATCTATACCCCTTAAATAAATTCATATAATCATCATCATTAATATGCTTTACTTGGACTGCCCAATTTATAAATCCAACACAAATACTTAAATGCCCATCAAGCGTGCTCAAAGAAATTGCTTTGTCAGTATTTTGTATAGCTTTATCTATAAAATCATGAAATTTGGTACATCCGTTGTAAATTTTCTTTTGTCTATTAACGGGAAAAAATTTCATTTTTTCGAGAAAATTATTTTTTATAAGTTCAGCATTAATATCTTCAGTTAATGGATCGTGGAGTGCATCAACAAGCAACCCAATAACAAACTTGTATTCTCCAAGAGTGAAATCAGTAATTTCACCTTTTTTCTTTTGTAAGTAGCTATTTAATACCTCAGAAAGGGGCTTCTTAGGTTTAGTTTTAGCACTTGTAGAAACAGAGGGTGTGACTGTGGGTAAATTGCTTGAGTTAACAGCTTGCCCACCGAAAGAACTATTATTCTGTGATTGATTGCCCCCACTAATCAATAGATTATTACTTTTTTCAATGGCCTTTTTTCTAAGAAATTCCTGCGTATCTCCTGATGTTGATGATGTAAAATACTCCAAAGCTTTTTTTTCAAAGTCATCAAGATTAGATACCCATTCTATCTCCTCGTAATATTCATGCTCTGGATGAAAAAGAGTCGACATTTCCATGAAGACACCTTTCCCTATTCTTCTCAAATCATCTTCCTCGTCCGTGGCATCATACAAATCTTCGATTTCTTGATTAGAAGCGAGTTGCTTTACTTTCTTGTTTTTTGGCTGCATCAAATCAATCCACCACTTTCTTGCTATCCTAAGGGCCTCCAAACGGTTGCCAGTGCGAGTTGAGCGACGAACCAAAGATTGGCGACGAGAAATTGCAACTGAGCTACTTGCAGGAAGTCGTAGCTGAAAGTAATAGATTCCATTTCTAAGGGTAAGATAAGACGGGGTTTTGTTCACAGCTTGTAACTCACTTGGTAAGCAATGAGTTTTTGAAGCCGAAAAAATCGAAAAACAAGCTATTGATATATAATGGATTTTTAAGTCAAATGGCGTCCCCTACGGGATTCGAACCCGTGTCGCCTCCGTGAAAGGGAGGTGTCCTGGGCCTCTAGACGAAGGGGACGTTGTTAGAGCAACGTTGGCCGTTGGATAGGCGTGGTTATAGCTTTATTTTGAGGGATATTTCAAGAGGTTTTTTTGACTCTGGCAAAAAAAGTGTCGAAGCCTAAGGACTCCGACACTTTCAGAGGAGACAACAGTGGTAAAAAGAAGGGGTTAGCTAAGTTTCGTCATGGGAATCCTTATGGAAGAGGCCTCCGCCCGTGGTATCTTTGAGGAACAAGGCACCGATCACCACCGTCATCAGGGCGACGGCGATCGGGTACCACAACCCATGATAGATATTTCCGCTGGCCGCCACCATGGCGGTTGCAATTAACGGCAACATCCCGCCGAACCAGCCATTACCGATATGATATGGCAAAGACATGGAGGTGTAACGGATATTGGTCGGGAATAATTCCACCAGATAGGCGGCAATCGGCCCGTATACCATCGTCACGTACAACACCATGACGGTCAGGATGGCAATGGACAGGAACCAGTTGATCCGGGCTTTATCGGCTTTTTCGGGGTAACCGGTTGCTTTCAAGGCGTCTTTATAGACGACCTCGTCGATTTTGCTGCCCTCTTCGGTTTCTGCGATGACCGTATCACCGATCGTCGTGACCACCACCTTGCCTGCGACTGGCGGGACGGTTTCGAAATTGAGACCGGATTTGGTCAGGAAATCTTTGACCTTATCGCATTTGGTAAACTGGGTGGTCGGCAACACGAAGATATGGAAGTTACAGTCAGAGGCCGCGACCGAGATTTTGACCTTTTGCTGATAAGATTCGAGCGCAGGGTTCACGGTATGGGTCAGAGCCGAGAAGAGCGGGAAGTAGGTCACGGCGCCAAGGATACATCCCAGCAGGATGATTTTAAGACGCCCGACCTTATCGGACAGGGCCCCGAAGAAGATAAAGAACGGTGTCGCGAGCAGCAACGCAGTCCCCACCAGAATATAGGCCGAGATGAAATCAACCTTCAGCGTGATGGTCAGGAAGAACAGCGCATAGAATTGCCCCGTATACCAGATGACCCCCTGCCCCGCCGTTACACCCAGCAAGGACAGAAGAACATATTTATTATTGGGGTAACGCAGGAAACTGTCGCGCAGAGGCGATTTGGAAGCCTTGCCTTCGGATTTGATGCGCTGGAAGACAGGCGATTCATTCAGTTTCAGACGGATATAAAGCGAGAAGAGCAGGAGCAGGATGGACACAAGGAATGGAATCCTCCATCCCCAGTCTTTGAAGGTCGCATCATCAATGAAGTAACGGCATAGGCCGATCACCAGAAGCGAGAGGAAAAATCCGCCGGTTGCTGTCGTTTGAATCCAGCTGGTCGCATAACCGCGGCGTCCGTCGGGCGCATGTTCGGCGACATAGGTCGCCGCGCCGCCATATTCACCGCCCAGTGCCAGACCTTGCAGCAAGCGCAGGATCACCAGAATGACCGGTGCCCACCATCCGATGGTCGCATAGGTCGGCAATAAACCGACGGCGGCGGTCGAAACCCCCATCACCAGAATTGTGACAAGAAAAGTATATTTCCGCCCCAGCATATCCCCCAGCCGCCCGAAGACCAGAGCCCCGAACGGGCGCACGATAAAGCCTGCGGCATAGGTGGCAAAAGCGGAAAGAAGCGCCGCCGTTTCATTGCCCGGAGGAAAAAACAGCGCCGCGAAAAACGGTGCCAGCGTTGCGTACAGATAAAAATCATACCATTCGAAGACCGTCCCCAGCGACGAGGCAAATATTACCTTTCGTTCTTCTTTGCGGGTGACGACGGGGATATCAGTATTCGATGCAGTGGTCATGCGGCTCTCCTGATAGATTTGATAACTAATGTCTATCATTCTAGGCCGATGCGTATCGAAATTGCTATGCGCAACGCAACAAATCAGGCCGAATTCATTTCGGATTTTATCTAATTTTAGAAAATCAGAAGTCAGTCGGACTTCTTAAAGACGGTTTTCAAGTGTCCGCAAAAGGATCTGGGCATCATATTTATCGCGCGGGTCGGTGACGACCGCCAGATAATCGCGGATCGACTGGATCGCCTCGTCGGTTTGATTGAGACGGGCTTTCAGTACGCCGTCATCCAGTAACAAACGATATTCATGCGGTGCAAATGACCGCATGATCGTTACCGTTTCCAGCGCGTCTTCGTAATGCTCGGTTTCAATCTGGCGATATTTGATGTTGTTCTGAAGCCGGAGGAGGATTTCGCGGTTGCTTGCCTCTTGATAAAAACTGGATGATAATTCGGCGTCTGCGCCCAGCGCGCGTTTAATCAGACTGCGCAAATCCGCGGCCTGTAAAATTTTGAAATGGTCGAACGGGTCGCACATCACGCGTTGACCGTCGGTTTCATAACGGATCAGGAAATGCCCGGGAAAATTCAAACCCTTTAAATCCCAGCCCTGCGCGCGCCCGACTTCCAGCGCCAGAATGGCCAGGGAAATCGGCAAGCCCTTGCGGCGATCAATAACCTCGATCAAATCGGCATTGCGCAAATCGTTATAGGTCTGGTTGTCGCCTTCATATCCGTATTTGTCGCAGATAATATGTTTGGTGGCGGCAACGCGCGTTTCGCAATTATCGACCGCGCCCGCCGCTAATAATTCAGCATGACGCTCGCCGACTTCGTCGGACATTTTCTGTATATGGTGACTGTAGGATTCAAGCCCGCGTCCGACATGCGCCAACTCTGCCAGCAACAATGCCGTTCGCGATAAAGGAATATCATCGTCCGAGAACGCTCCCATGCGGACAAGGGCATCATGGATTGCGTTGGATGGAACGTCACGGGAAGCAGGAGGCATTTCAACCTGTTCCGTTACGGTGGCAGAACTTCGGACTGCACACTGGATGGATTGGCGCTACCGGATGCTGGGGGAACATAGGTCTGCGTGGTCATATCATCGGTGGATAATGGCACAGGCTCGCTGGTGACCGTTCCCACCGGCGCGCCGGAATAAGTCGAACTGGATGTCTTGTTATTGGTGCCGCTGGTCTGTGTCGGGCCGATGTCAGCATCATATCCGGCCAGTTTGACGTAGGAAATCACTTCCTTGACGCCCTTGATACGGCGCGCGATGCCGATGGTGCGGTCAAGTTCCTGCTGATCTTGTGCAACCCCCATCAGGTAAACAGTCCCCTGCACCACCTCGATGGAATAATTGATGGACTGCACATATTTCTCGAACGTCAGGCGGGTACGCAACTGCCCCGCGATCCATGTATCCTGCGCATAACTGCCGAACGAGCTGGAATTGCCGATGCGAATTTCATTGATAACCTGTTTGACGCCTTTTGGCTGCCAGGCCAGACGAATGGCTTCGACACGGTCTTCGGGGTTTTGCACAACCCCGGTCACCAGAACGCGACCCTGATTGACCGTCAGGTTCAGCTTGCCGAATATGTCCGTACTGCGTTTAAACCATAAATCGCTGATCTTGATCCGAATGGCTTCGTCTTTGATCGACGTCTGCAATCCTCCTTCCTTGGCGGCACTGACGCCAAGAGCCGCACCGGCCCCGACCGCAGCTCCCATACATCCCGTTAACAAAAGGGATGATGCACACAGGGACAAAAGCAATTTCGATTTATGATTGACCAGCATGGAATACTCGCTCAATAAATGTGATACAGATAGAATATGATTCAGAACGAATCACAGTGAATAACTCCCCCATTATGTAGGGTTCAACCAAGCATTGTCCAGATGTCTTACGCAAAAACCGCTGACCGCAATCGCATCAAAACGCGGAAAAAGCGCAGAAAATCGTGAGCGGGATGCCATAAAATGTTCCGCCGCCCTCGCAATCCTGCGCTGGGAACGGGGCGTAATTGCGTAAAATCCACTCTCGCTATCAGCCCTTAACTTGACCTCGACAAAAGCCAGAACATCCCCGCGTCTGGCAATAATATCAATCTCCCCCACCGGCGTTTTATACCTCCACGCCACAATGCGATATCCTTTGACCACCAGATACGCCATCGCATAAATTTCCGCGATCATTCCGCGAAGATAATTTGTACGTTTGAGTGAAGGAGGCAGTTTAGGCATATCCCATGTTACCCAAGATCATTTCTCTATTCTAGGAAAATATTGGCAAGAAGGTTTAACTACAGAGGGCGCAGAGACCGCAGAGGAAAAGACAGGGATGTCTTTTTTAGTCAACTCAAATCAGAAACCGTCATTCTGGCGCAAGCCAGAATCTCTCTGAATTCAAGCGAGATTGCGGCTTTCGCCGCAATGACGGTGTGTTTAAGGAGGCGTCACAAAAACGCTTCGTAACTTCGTATCTTCGCGTAAAAATTTAGGGAAAGAATTTGCTGCCTTGCCGGCTCACCCTTTTCAGGATGATCTTGTCATGTTTCACCACAAAGACTCAAAGCACACAAAGAATCACAAAGATTTTTTATTCCATCCCGCGCCCTCTCTCCTGTCATGGCGAGGAGGCGTGGCCGATGGGGCAATCTATCTGTTATCAAGAAAAGATTTTTCATGTTTTCTTAGAATAATAAAAAATCTTCGTGACTTCGTTCCTTCGCGTAAAAAGCGATACGCAAAGAATCATAAGACTTATTCTTTTTTACCTTGCCCACGATAAATATCAGAAGAGTCCTGCGCCAACCACTCTCCATCCTTTAACCATTTTGGAGAAGCATTGATATTTTGCAAATCAGCCAAGGTAAAAAATTTTCCGCTAATGACGGGGCCATCTGTATCTACCCAGTTATCGGGCAAGTCACCATTCAGAATTTTACAATAAAAGAAAATATTGACGACATGATATGCGCTCTCATCTGCAAAGAACTCATCAACACAAAACGCATTTCCAGTCTCAATGGCTAACCCCGTTTCTTCATAGACTTCGCGTTTACAAGCCGCTTTTAAATTCTCCCCATAATTCATTCTTCCCCCCGGAAGAACCCATAAATCGCCACCGCCATCACCATTCACCAGAAGGATTTTCTGATCCTTCACGACAACAGCGCGTGCAGCAACACATGGCTTCATGATGGCTTACTCCACGGTCGGGATTTGTTCCGGTAGCTCGGTGGTGATTGCGCCGCCTTCGTTTTCTTCGGCGTCGACGCCTTCGATGATGTTTTCGT
>DMIT01000005.1 GCA_003452275.1 Rhodospirillaceae bacterium
TTTATACCCAAGGCTTCTTCCCGATGGCCGAACATCGGGAGGATGCAAGTTTCGAATTTTATGCGCCCCATACACGCGCCTTACTCCCCATCAAGAACCTGCATATTCCCAAACGCCTGAAACGCAAGATGCAGCATGTCGTCTATGACATGCGCATCGACACGGCTTTTTCTGACGTTATTCATCATTGTGCCAACGCACGACCAGAAACATGGATTAACGACCATATCATCCATCTTTTTATCCAGCTTCATGACATGGGAATAGCCCATAGTGTCGAGACATGGCGCGACGGAAAGCTGGTCGGCGGGCTATATGGCCTGACCATCGGATCAACTTTTTGCGGGGAGAGCATGTTCTCGCTGGAGAATGATGCCAGCAAGATCGCCCTTGTCCATCTGGTGCAACATCTGGACAAACAAGGATTCAAATTACTGGACAGCCAGTTCCGCAACCCCCATCTGGATCAATTCGGTCTGTACGAAATCCCGCAGGAAGACTATGTCATCCTTATGCAGGCGGGGTTGGGGGATAAAGTGGTCTTTTGAGAAAACGGCTTTTATGCTATACCCCTATGATGATACCCGCACAGAAATGCAGATGATGACCGTATTTGACTTATCATCCCCCGTTCCCGACCACGCAAAAGGTGCCGTGATTATTATCGGCAATTTTGATGCTGCCCATCGGGGACATCAAATGCTGATCGGAAAAGCCCGTCTGTTTGCCAGAGCGCACAATTTAAAATGCGCCGTCCTGACATTCGAGCCACACCCGCGCCGTGTCTTTCGTCCCGATGATCCGCCATTCCGCGTGACCCCCTTGCCCGTTAAGTTGGAACGGTTAGAGGCCAGCGGCGTCGATCATGTCTATATTTGTCCATTCAATTGGGAATTGGCGGCGTTAAGTGCCGGCGATTTCATTCAGACCATTCTGCAAGATCAATTAGCGCCTGCACATATCTTTATCGGAGCGGATTTCCATTTCGGGCAGCACCGTTCCGGCAATGCCGCAACATTAAGGGCCGCCGGAATCCCCACCACCACCCTTGATTTACAGGATGACGGGCATCATAGCGTCATATCGGCCAGCCGCGTGCGTAGTGCTATTCAAGGCGGGCATATGGCGGAAGCCAATGAATTATTAGGGTGGGACTGGTTTATCGAAGGAACAGTGGAACACGGCAACAAGCGCGGGCGCGAGATCGGCTTTCCGACCGCCAATGTACAACTGGGCGAGACGATCCATCCGTCCTATGGCATTTATGCGACCATGATCCAGATCGGCAACGAAACTATCTGGCGACCCGCTGCCACCAATATCGGCATTCGCCCGATGTTCAAAGTGGAAACAGGATTGGTCGAAGCCTTTATCTTTGATTTTCAAGGCGACCTATACGGCCAGACAGTCCGTGTCCGCCCCCTGCACAAAATCCGCGATGAAATGGCCTTTGCATCCCTAGACGATCTTATCCTCCAGATGAACAAAGACTGCGCAGATATCCGGAAAATTTGTGCCTAAATGAACGACAGAGAATTGAATTTTTTGAACCACGAAGGGTCACGAAGTTTTTTTATCTCTGTGCTCCCCCCCCTGTCATTGCGAGGAGCGAAGCGACGTGGCAATCCATCTGTCATCAAGAAAATATTTTGGGGTGGGGCAAGCCGGAATATAGTTGTCGGAGCGTCAATCCTTTGAACCACAAAGGCGCAAAGAACACAAAGAATCACAAAGTTTTTTATCCCTGTGCTTTTCTCTGTGACCTCTGTGGTGAGACTTCTTTAACTACAGAGGACGCAGAGGAAAAGACATAAGGGTCTTTTTATCGTCAATTCAAATCAGAATCCGTCATTCTGCCGAAAACCATAAGCTCTCTTAACCCAAGTGAGATTAGGGCTTTCGCCGCAATGACGGTGTGTTAAAAATGTATGATTCTGATTGGCTTTTTCTTTGAATTCTCTGAATGATTATTTGTTTTGCGCAATTTTCATTTCGCGGGCGCGGGTGAAGATGGCGTCTTCGAGTTTGGTGGACGTTTCTTTGGCGACGCTGGCGTCTTTCCAGCCGCCGCCGGATTTGACCTGACGGAAGACTTTGACCGACAGGGACGATACGGACAGGTCGCCGCCCAGAATAAAGACGTTCAATTTGGTGCGTTCATTCGGTGTGTCGGGGGCGGAATACCAGTCGGTGATGATCGTGCCACCAAACGGGTCGGCGGATGCCAATGGCATGAATGAAACCGTATCCAACGCCGCGCGCCACAGATAGGTATTNNACACCGGAACAGGCCGACAATGTCAAAAGCGCAGAAATCATCACAAGAGATAAATAGGTTTTCATAAGTATTCTCATAAGGGTTGGCGTTTATGCAACGGATAATCTATCTAGCACGACAGAGGCTTTGCCTCAAGGGGGGGCGCAACAGGTTGAAAAAACTGCGAAACTCTTTATTTATGCAGCACTTTATGCCAGAAAGGGATAATAGGAAAAAATATGCAGAACAGCTTTAAAAATCAGCCCGATGATAACGGGCATTTCGGAATATTCGGCGGGCGTTATGTGGCGGAAACCCTGATGCCCCTCGTTCTGGAGGTAGAGCGCGCCTATAAAAACGCCAAAGACGACCCGTCTTTCCGCGCTGAATTTGACCAATTGAACCGCGATTATATCGGTCGCCCCAGCCCGCTTTATTTTGCGCAGAAAACCACCGCTATTCTGGGCGGGGCAAAGATTTATTTCAAGCGGGATGAACTGAACCATACCGGTT
>DMIT01000192.1:0-3074 GCA_003452275.1 Rhodospirillaceae bacterium
CAGATTTGTAAGATCGGCACTTTGTCGCGGGCTCTTTCCGCGTCTGAGGCCAAGGTGAATACTGACCGTCTGGCTTTAAGCGAGGTTGGTCTTGCGAAAAATTCGGGTCGGGCCAATTCGATCTCGGCGGCGGGGAGCGGGCAAGAAAATGAGGCCCGTTTAAGAGTGTTCGTCGAGAAGTTCTGCGATCTTCAAGACAATAAAAATGGATTGGACGAGGCGTGTCAGACAGCAACTCCAGTCACTGATCTGCAAATGAACCGCGATATTGATTACACGCGACTGATGGGAAATGGCGTGACCCTGAATGCCGATCTGACAGATAAGGACAGTACCCAGGATGAAACCAATGTCGTCGCGTTGAGCCATTTCCTTTATGGGCACCGTCAACCGGAGAAAAGGATCAGTTTTACTGAATTGTCCGAATCCTCGGGCAGTCAAAATCTCTACGGGGAATATCGGTCGGTCATAGCAAGACGGGCCGCGGCCCAGAACTCCTATAACACTCTAGCCGCAATGAAAATGGCTGGAAGTGGCGGGTCAGATACCTATGTGAAGAAGGTTCTGGAATATATCGGTTTGTCGGGGGCGGATGCCGATAGCTTCATCGGGGCCAAAAACAAAGAAAACAAGGCTGTCAACAGCAGCTATAATGCGCAGATGAACCTTCTGACCAAACAAATTTTCCAAGATCCTGCATTTTATGCCAATTTGATGGAGTCAAAGGCGAACGTCAAAAGAACGTCTGCGGCTCTTCAGGGCATCGGGTTGATGCAGCAACGCGACACATATAAATCAATGGCCCGCTCCGAAATGCTGGCGGCGATTCTGGTCGAACTGGAAGCCCGCAAAATAGCAAATAATGTTCAGGGCCAGAAAAGCGAATAGATAGAGGGAATGAAGCAGATGATGAACACCGCTAGAACCATTCAAAAGATTATACTGTCCTGCTTTGCCATATTTGGTATTGGGGGGTATTTTCTATCTTCTCAGCCAGCCTATGCTTGCGCGACCTGTGATGTTTATCAACAGGCATTGGAACAGGAATTCCAAACTCACCAAAACTGGATGGATAACCAGTGGTGGTCAAAGAATGTCCAGCCGGCCCTTAAAAAATCATCGGATGAGAATAGAAACGTATCCATGTTCGAAACAGTTATTTACGGCGTGTTTCTGGATGTACAGAATTTGATGTCTGCACAACGGGCAGTACAAGAGCTATCGACCAATACCCTTAAAAACTATACCGTCAGCGACACTATTTGTAAGTTCGGAACCTTATCGCGCAGTCTGGCTTTATCCCAATCCAAGGCCAATGCCAATCAGTTAATCATGGCGAAACGGTCGATGAACCGGCAGCTGGGGCAAAAGAATCTGGCGTCTGACGAAGGGGAAGCTGCGGATAGAAGCGCACGATTAAAGCAGTTTCAATCAGATTATTGCGATCAAAAAGATTTCGGTTCAGGCATGAAAAGCCTGTGTACCGGTACGCCTGCGGACACGCGTTTGAATATGGATATCAACTATACCCGCGCCGTGGATACCAGAAATTCGCTGGATATTGATTTCACAGACACCAAGGCCACCAATGATGAAAAAGACATTCTGGCTTTAGCCAACAACCTATATGCGCATAGGGTGTTTGACCGTATCGATGCCAGATCTTTGGGACAAGGCGGGAATACGCAATCCACCTTTCTGGATCAGCGCGCGATCGTTGCGAAACGCAGCGTGGCAGAAAACACCTATAACGCGATTGTCGGCCAGAAATCCGCAGGTGGAACGGGATCACAGGCTTATATGGTGAAGGTTCTGGAAGCTTTGGGGCTCAATAATACCGATGCCAAGAAATACCTTGGCGATGCCCCGAGTTATGATGCCCAAATGGAAGTCTTAACGAAGAAGCTGTATCAGGATCCTGCTTTCTATGCCAGTTTAATGGACTCGCCGGCAAACGTGAACCGTCAATATGCGGCTTTGCAGTCTTTCGGGTTGATGCAAAAACGCGATATATTCGAAACCGTTTCCCGGTCGGAAATTTTGATGTCATTGTTACTGGAAATGGAAATTGCGAAATATCAGGACAATATCCAGAACCGTCAGAATTAATAGCTAGTTCTCTATAGGAATGAAATGGGCTTGAATTTGAAAAACAGAATTGGAACAGGGCGTGTCATTTGCATGACCGTTCTGCTGGTCTCGTTGGGTGGTATCACCACGGCGTCCAGCAATGCTGTTGTTCCTGATGACCAGAAGGCTTTGTTGACTGTTCGGGGGCAAGGCGTGACGCCATTTGCACAAGTCTCCCTGTCCACCGGCCCGAAACAAACCATTACAACCAAAGCAGATGGTGCAGGGCAATTCATGTTTTCAAACTTGAAATATGCCTCTTTTACCAACTTGAAGTTCTCTCTGGATATTCCGCCTTATGAGAAAGGCTTGGCCCAGAACTATCCCGCCAATCATCTGGAATTCAAGTATAATGCCAAAGAATCGATGGCCAATCTATCAGGTCAGATCGGGAAATATGGTACGTTGGCGTTTCATTTGGCGGGTGCCCCTGACGGAACCGTACGTTTCGCCGGTCAGGAAGGATATGTGGCCCTCCAGACCAGAACGGCAACTCCCATGTCGTCCGGCCAATCAACCTTGACAGCCAGTATTGTCAATGCGGGCGAAGTCTGTTGCCCGAAAATGATTATTCCGGCCAATCCCATCACTTTGACGATTTTGAGCCAGCCGATGGCAAGTGCGCCACCGGTTGCGGTTCCTCCGCAGAAAAAAGAGACGAATATTCCTGCGATTGTTCGCCCGTCTACGATGCCGGTCGCGCCAAAAAGCGAGACGACTGTTCCGCCGGTTAACAATGGAACGCCCCCTTCGAAACCTGTTCCTTATATTCTGATGCCCAAAGACCAGAATAGCCCGCAAAAGGACGACCAAAAACCAAAGACCAAAGTCCCCTATATCATTCAGGGCCGCATTGATATTGCCCCGACTGTCATTCTATCGGATGAAGTGATCGCGGCTACCAGTTTTTCATCGGCGGATTATGACGCGACCTATGTCGGCGG
>DMIT01000192.1:3088-5808 GCA_003452275.1 Rhodospirillaceae bacterium
CGCAGCCTTCAAATGTCGGCGGCGCAAACATTGAAAAACTACACTGCCAGCGAGGCAATCTGTAAATTTGGGACGATGTCGCGATCTGTGGCAAGCGCCGATGCAGTGGCCAAAAAGAACCAACTGGCGTTCAGTAAAATCATGATGGATCGCAATAATCAGAAAGAAGGAACTGTTTATGCGAAGGCCGGCATGGGGATGAGCGCCATGATAAATGATTTTAAGGAAAAATATTGCTTTGCAAAAGATAATAACACTTTCCTTGATGGGTATTGTAAGGCTGCGACCGCGACATCCGATCTACTTTATAATCGCGATGTTGATTTTACCCGCGTCTTTGATGTTCCGTTGACCCTTGATGCGGACTTCTCGGCAGACGGAAATCCAACCAACGACCAGCAATCCGTGATTGCGCTGTTTGGTAATTTATCGTTGATCCCTCCGCTCATGAACTCCGGCTCTGAGGAATGGGACCCGCGCAGCAATTCGTTGAAAACACAGGATATAAGGGCTTTGGAGTCTATGCGGGCGGTTTCGGCCAATAGTTTTGCGGCATTGGTCGGTGAAAAGGCCAAATCCACTGCCGAAGCCACCAGCTATATGAAAGAGATGATCGTGCAATTGGGATTGACGAGTGCCGAGGCTGGAAAATTGCTGGGCAGTAACCCCAGCTATTTTGCCCAAATGGAAGTCCTGACCAAGAAATTATTCCAGAACCCTGCCTTCTATGCCAATTTATACGACAGCGAAGCCAACGTGGATCGCCAGCGGGTGGCCATGAAAGCCATTGAATTACAGCAAGACAGGGATTTCTTGGAAAGCTTGCGCCGCCGTGAAATGTTGCTGTCGATCCTGCTGAATGCCAAACTGCGCGAAACAGCCAGCCGTGATAATCAAAGTGGCGTTGTCAGGCAATAATCCCAAGGAATAGCACAGGCGCAATCAGCCATTCATCATGTCTGTGATCGGGCCGTTTGCACGCCCATGGATAAATTGATCGACATATGGGTTATCTGCCTGATCCAGTTCATCAATCGCTCCTGTCCAGATAATTTTGCCCAAATGGATCATCGCCACATGGTCGGCGATTTTACGGGCCGAGGCCATGTCATGGGTGATGGTCATGGCGGTTGCGCCCAGTTCTTTGACGCATTTGACAATCAGGTCGTTAATGACATCGGCCATAATCGGGTCAAGGCCGGTGGTCGGTTCGTCAAAGAAAATAATCTCGGGATTGGTGGCAATGGCGCGCGCCAACGAGACACGTTTTTGCATCCCGCCCGATAATTCCGCCGGAAAAAGATCGGCCACATTCTTGCCAAGGCCGACCGCATCCAGCTTTTCAATTGCTAGGGCTTTGGCGGCATCCTTATTCATGTCTTTCCTGCCGTGGATCAGGCCGAAGGCCACATTATGCCACACCGGAAGGGAATCGAACAACGCCCCGCCCTGAAACAACATCCCGAATTTGCGCATCAGCTGATCGCGTTCGCGGGCGGAGGCCCCCACTGTTTCCTGACCATCGATCAATATCGAACCGCTATCGGCGTGAATCAGGCCGAGGACGCATTTCAAGGTCACGGATTTACCGGTGCCCGATCCGCCGATAATTACCATGGACGAACCCCGCGGTACGACCAGATCTACCCCTTGCAGCACTTTTTTAGAGCCAAAGGCTTTGGTAACGTTTTTCAGTTCAATCTTGTTTGGTAAATCAAGGGTCATGAGAAAAAGATCTGCGTCAGGATAAAGTTAAAGATCAGGATCAGGATCGATGCGGTGACAACGGCATTGGTGGTGGCTGTCCCCACGCCCTGAGCCCCGCGCCCCGAATGATAGCCGTGATAGCATCCCATCACGGTGACGATAAAGCCGAAAGCAGACGCTTTGACCAGACCCGAAATCACATCCATTTTCTCAAGCACGTCCCATGTCTGGTGAAGGTAACTGCCCGCACTGAAGCCCAGAACATGGGTGGACACGATATACCCGCCATAGACACCGATAATGTCGCCGATCAACACCAGTACCGGCAACATCAATGTCCCCGCCAGAACGCGCGGCACAACCAGATATTTCATCGGGTTGACCGACAGGGTGGTCAGGGCGTCGATTTGTTCGGTGACGCGCATGGTGCCGATTTCGGCGGCGATAGACGCCCCCACACGACCCGCGACCATCAATCCCGCCAGAACAGGGGCCAATTCACGCGTGATCGACAAAACGACGACCGAGGCAATGGCGCTTTCGGCGTTAAAACGTGAAAAACCGGTATAGCTCTGCAACGCCAGAACCATCCCCGTAAATAAGGCGGTCATCCCCACAACCGGCAGGGAATAATAGCCAATATCCATAAACTGGCGCAGCCAGTGCCGAAAAAAGAAAGGAGGCGTCGCGCAATGGCGAAGCGTCCCCCCGATGAAAAAGGACAAACGCCCCAAGGCCCCGAATACCCCAAGGATACTGGCACCAATAGCCTGACAAAGACGTTGAACGGCGGGGGCATGTTCCGCTAATTTCTGGACTGCTATATTCATGTCATCCTTTTACAATGAAAACGACCGCAGGCAAAGCAGAATTTAGGCCGAATTCGGGCTGTACTCAGTTCGTTTTCAAGTTTGTACTTTCTTTGAACTCAGTTCGTTTTTAACGCGAAGTGACGAAGTGACGAAGTTTTTATCGTCATTTCAACTCGGAATCATACATTTTTAACGCACCGT
>DMIT01000132.1 GCA_003452275.1 Rhodospirillaceae bacterium
GGCCTTGGTATAGGTCATTTTGCCATAGCTGATAATCAGGCTCAGTTCCGGACGGGTCAGACCTTTCTGGAGTTTCAGGCGTTGCTGGATCTGTTCGTCATCAGGCAGGAATTCCACACGACGATTGAGCAATCCGGCGCGTTCCAGAGAATGCATGAAGGACGCATGTTCCATCATCAATTCCGGAGCCTGCATCTCGAGCAGGGAAATCGCCTGTGTCTGCTGGTAATTGTCATTCAGAACCAAAGCAGCAATATCATCTGTCATTTCGGTCAGCAATTTATCGCGGGCCGTCACATTCATTTTGTGCTTCGGATTGGCGGCGACATCGGACATTAAAATCTTGATATTGACTTCGTGGTCGGATGTATCGACCCCGGCCGAGTTATCGATAAAGTCGGTATTGATGCGTCCGCCATGTTTGGCAAATTCGATACGTGCGCGTTGCGTCACACCAAGATTTGCACCCTCGCCAATGACTTTGGCGCGCACTTCGGACGCATCGACGCGCAAGGCATCATTGCTGCGGTCACCCGCATCCGCCGCGCTTTCGTCGGTGGATTTAAGGTAGGTTCCAATCCCGCCGAAGAACAGCAGGTCAGTCCGCGCCTTGAGCATCGCGCGAATAAGTTCCGTCGGCGTCACGGTCGATTTTTCGATATCGAACCGTTTCTGGATTTCAGGCGTCAGGGTCAGGGTTTTTTCAGAACGCAGATAGATACGTCCGCCCTTGGATAATTTGGATACATCATAGGCATCCCACCCTTTGACCGCGGTAAATAAACGCTGACGCTCTTTGAACGACGACGCGGCGTCAGGTGTCGGGTCGCAGAAAATATGGATATGGTTGAACGCACCGAACAGGCGGATTTTCTGGGATTGAAGCATTCCATTGCCGAACACGTCACCCGCCATATCGCCCACGCCGACACAATCGAATTCTTCGGTCTGGGTATTCAGATTCATTTCGCGGAAATGGCGCTTCACGGATTCCCACGCACCGCGGGCGGTAATACCCATTTTCTTATGGTCATATCCCGCAGAACCGCCGGAAGCAAACGCATCACCCATCCAGAAACCATACTCGATCGAAATCGCATTGGCGATGTCAGAGAATGTCGCAGTTCCTTTATCGGCAGCAACCACCAGATACGGGTCATCTTTATCCAGACGCACGACATCGCGCGGCGGAACGATTTTTCCGGCCTTACGATTGTCGGTGATATCCAGCAAGGCGCGGATATAAGTCTGGTAACAGGCGATCCCTTCTTTCATATAGGCTTCGCGACCACCTTCTTTAGGGGGATTCTTGACCACGAAACCGCCTTTGGCCCCCATCGGCACAATGACCGAATTCTTGACATTCTGTGCCTTGACCAGTCCCAGAACCTCGGTTCTGAAATCTTCGTGACGGTCTGACCAGCGCAGTCCGCCGCGGGCAATCGGGCCAACGCGCAGATGGATACCCTCGATACGCGGGGAATAAACGGTGATCTCACGATAAGGACGTGGTTCCGGAATATCGGTGATTTTCGCGCTATCCAGTTTCAGGGAAACCCATGATTTAGGGTGCCCCTTATCATCCACCTGGAAGAAATTGGTGCGCAGTGTTGCATCCATGACCCCCAGAACAGCGCGCAGCACGCGATCCTGGTCAATCGAGGTCACATTTTGCAATTCGCTTAAAATATCATCATGGATTTTATCGGCATTGATTTTCTTGCCCTGTAAAGCAGGGTTGAACCGCGCATGGAAAAGCTGACCCAAAAGGCCCGCGATATGCGGATTTTCGGTCAAGGCCTGTTCCATATAATGCAGCGAGAACGGGATTTTCGTCTGGCGCAGATAGCGGATGCAAGAGCGCAAAATCACAATGTCCCGCCATGGCATGGCCGAGAGCAGCAAAAGCTTGTTCAAAGAATCATTTTCAACCTGACCCGACCAGATTCCTTTCAGGCAGGATTCAAATTCATGCTGGATGGCCTGAATGGATTTTTTATCGGGGGAGGTCGAAATTTTCCCTGCAACCTCGGCCACAAAATCCTGAATCCAGATGCTTTTATCGGCCCCTTGTGGACGGACTTCGAACGGATATTCGGCGACCACGCGCAGACTCATATTCTCCAGAATCGGCAGGACATCGGACAAGGCAACCGGTTTGTCCGCGCTGAAAATTTTGAGAGAGACTTCCTTGCCGCCGGCATTATACGGGCGATACAGGTCAACTTCGATGCGGTTATGCTCTAACGCTTCCTCGATTTTTTCAATATCATGCACCGATTGGCGGGCCTGATACATTTCCTGATAGGAATCAGAGAAGGCATGGCCGTATTTGACGGTTTTTTCCGCCACGATATCTTCGTCCGACAGGCGCACCATCAAAGCGTCATTGAGGCGCGAGGCCCAGCTTTTCCCTGTTTCACGCAGACGGGCATCAATTTGCGCACCATCGATTTTACGTTTGGAATCCGCATTCCACAACAAGGTAAAGCTGGCGCGAACCAGCGGGGAATCATCGACTGCCGATTGGAAATCGACATAGGACGCATTTAATTCTTCTTCCAGAATACAGGCGAATTTGATGCGCAGACGTGTGTCGTATAATTCTTTCGGAATATAGGTAATGGCCGTGATGCGGCGACCGAATACGTCAGGGCTGAAATAAGCAGCAATGCGCGGTTGTTCCTGCAATTGCATGATGCTCATGCAGATGTCATAGAGATTTTTGGTGCTGATCTGGAACAATTCGTCGCGCGGGAATTTCTCCAGAATGTGGCGCAGAGCGCGGCCACGATGTTCATGACCTTCGAAACCGGCTTTGGCAATGACCGCGTCCGCCTTGAAACGCAAGAACGGCACAGTTGTCAGGTCACGGGAATAGGTCACCGAGGTAAATAGCCCGAGGATAACCGTCAAACCGGTCAATTTTCCATGGCCATCCGTTTTCTTGACAAGGATGGTATCCAGCCCGACACGTCGGTGAACCGGAGACACCTTGTCCAGCTTGGTAATGGTGATCTCTTCGAGCGAGTCGATGGTTTTCAGATCGAATAATTGTTCTTTATCCGCCTTGTCCAGAAAATCGGTATCGCGTTCGGGGCTGAACAAGCCAAGCCCGCTTTGCTTATCCGCCGCGAAAGCGGATTTCTTGCCCGACAGGTTAAAATCGCAATAGCCCAGCAAGGTAAAATTGTCGTCATGAATATAGTTGAGGAAATCGACATAGTCGTTTTTCGCCGCAGCCACCAGTTTTTGTTTGCCTGCAACATCATTGGTCAAATCCTTGACCTTTGCCTTGATGTCCAACCAATCACGATTGGTCAGATGCACATCCTGATACACTTCTGCCAGATCGTCGTGCAGGGATTGCATTTCTGCTTCGGTCAAGCCGCGGTTCAACTGCACGAAAATATGCGACTGACCTTGATATCCTTCGCCACGGCTGGCGGAAATATCCGTCACCCGTCCCGCTTTATCCCGCGCGAGGAAGACCAGCGGGTGCGCAATAAATTCAATCAGGTGGGATTTAGAAGTAATAAGGGCAATGACCGAATCAACGATAAATGCTTTGTCATCACTGATGATATTAACAACAGTATGGTGACCGTTCCAGCCATGCTTGTCTTCGTGCGGATTGAAAATCTCGATCGTTGTCTGCCCCTGTTTACGAGGGAGAGATAATTCTTCATGGCGCGCCACGATGCAGGACAGAATATGTTCATCGAACTGGCTTTTGATGCCGGAAGGAGTATTGGCCAAAAACACCGATGCAAAGGCCGAAAGCTTTTTATCTTTCTTCACGG
>DMIT01000107.1 GCA_003452275.1 Rhodospirillaceae bacterium
TTCTGGAACTATAGCCAATTCAAATAACAATCCGTCATTCTGGCGAAAGCCGCAATGACGGTGCGTTAAAGATCTATGATTCTAATTTGAATTGACTGCCTAATCCCAAAATCGACGGTAAGTCCGATAATTCATGAATGACATGATGCGTCGGGCTTTTGCGCAGGCGCTCTTCACTAAAGCATCCCCATGTAACGGATACACAGGTCATGCCCATTTGATCGGCAATTTCCGGTTCTTCGAGAGAATCGCCGATGATAAAGGCATCCTTGGCATCATATGCATTATCCGTCATAACTTTTTGTAAGCGATCAAGTTTGGTCATCTTGGTGATTTCTTCGCTGCGGAAAACAGGATTGCCGCAAATATGTTTGAACTTGCTGTGAACATGCAGACGTGCCAATTGTTCTTCCAGATGTTCCTGCACATGATTGCTTAAAATCATCAGGGTTAATCCGTGATCGAGCAGATGATCCAGCATTTCCATCGCGCCACGGCGCAGGAAGGCTTTCTCCTGTTCTTTTTTGTAAGTCTCCATAAAGGCATCATTGAATTTAGCTGTTTGCGAAAGATATGTATCGGTATCAATGCCATTGCGGTTATAAAAATGGATCAATGGGAAATCCATCGTTTCGCGATATTGTTCGATGGTGATGGGCGCGCGTCCTGCCACTGCAAAGGTCGCATTCGACCCCGCATGATTGGCGAATGAATCGTCGATCAATGTTCCGTTCCAGTCAAAGATAGCCAGTTTATATGTCATGCTTCAATCATCCTATGCCGGATGATGATAGAGGTTATTTTCCTCTAAAGCTATAAGCATCCATGGCAAGTATGGAATGATGGTAACTGCGGTGAAGTGTGGAGGATGTTATTGATTCATGATTGCCAATTCCCGCACCCATTGCGGCAAACAGCGGTAACAAATGCTCCTCTGTCGGATGGTTTTCGCGTGCATAGGGTGCCATCTCACGGTAATTCAGCAACGCCTCGACATCATTGGCCGCGATTTTTGCATTCATCCATTCGGCAAATGCGGTGACCCATGGCGCAGGGATGGCGTCCAGTTCCTGACCTTTGAATTCATAAAGATTATGGGTGAACGACCCCGACCCGATCAGCAATCCTTTATCGCCAAGAATAGGGGATAACGCTTTCCCGACCGCGTACAGATCGCGCGGCGAACTGGTCTTCGGGATGGATATTTGCAGGACAGGGATATCGGCCTCCGGAAAGGCCAGTTTCAATGGTATCCATGCCCCATGATCCAACCCCCGCAACGGATCAACCGCTATCGCAATCCCCGCTTGACCCAACACCGCCTGAATATCCGCGGCAAGCTGTGGGTCACCCGCAGCAGGATAGGTCATCTGATGCAGACGCGGATCAAACCCGCCAAAATCATGAATGGTCTTGGGCGCAGGCGACCCCGTTACCTTTAACCCATGACTCTCCCAATGGGCCGATACCACAATGATAAAGTCAGGCCGCCCTGTAATGCCTTGCAATCCCCTCAGAAAATCATGCGCCGGCGATGGATCCAGCATAATCATAGGGGAACCGTGAGATAAAAAAATCGGAGAAAGAGATGTCATCTATCCAATATAGTTTGCTGAAATGAAAAAGGCAGCCCACAGGCTGCCTTTTTAAATGTATAGAGTAACAATTAGGCGGCTTTTTTAGCAGCTTCGAGGGCTTTTTGGGCTTGGTCGAAAACTGATTTGAAAGCTGCGGCATCGTTCACTGCGATTTCGGCCAGAACTTTGCGGTCGATGGTGATACCTGCCAGATGAACGCCGTTCATGAAGCGGGCATAGGTCAGGCCATGTTCACGGGCGGCAGCGTTGATACGTTGAATCCACAGGGAGCGGAAATCACGTTTTTTGTTGCGGCGGTCGCGGTATGCATAGCGCAGAGCTTTTTCAACGCGTTGCAGAGCGATACGGTAACAATTACTGGAGCGACCGCGGTAACCTTTGGCCAGTTTCAGGATTTTGGTGTGACGGGCGTGAGCGCGTGGGGAACCTTTTTTTACACGAGACATTTATGCATCCTCCTCTTAATCCAGCACGATAGGCGCTGGGTTGTGGTTTGTTTTCTTGAGACCGCGGCTGTAAGGCAGGAAGTTTTCAAGAATGATGCGTCCGTCCATTTCGGCAAGGATTGAAGTCCCGCGAGCTTTACGTTTCATCGATTTTGGTTTGTTCATTTGCATGTGGCGCATTTTGGCAGGTTTGAATTTAACCTTACCAGAACCGTTCACCATAAAACGCTTTTTGGCAGCGCTTTTTGTTTTCATTTTCGGCATTTTCTTCTCCTTAAATAGTTGTTTAACACCTGAATTTCTGGAGTCCCATCGAGGCAGCCGATTTTTCGCCAGATGAGAGAAATTCAGGAACAGAGGGGTTATACACAGGAAGAGAGGGGAAAAGCAAGTGATTCTTGCATCCTTCTTGGCTTCTTTTTGAAAATTTATTTGACAGAAGATAATTGTTTATTATAGAAAATAACTAACAGAGAAAGGTGCAAAAAATGAAAGATCCGATTATCCCAAACGTCATTTATAGTGTTGGCGAGCTGAGAGACGCTTTTATTGCCGCCAAAGCAAACTGTGTAAGGGAGGCATTGGCAGAGCGGGATTTCGGAAAGACTCCCTGTTACTGCCGGGCCGTTAACGTAATTAAGTCTTTGGAAATGTTAGGGCATTTTCAGAATGCACAATTTATAGGGCTGTCTGCTCCACCTAGCGAATTATCTATGGCTTTGGGGGACGAATCCCAGCCATTTTACGAAAGCTATGCCCGCTCCCAATACGCTCTTATGACAGCAGAAGAGGTTGCGGAATACCCTGCTGCCATGCGCAAACCAGGCTAGTTAAACTCTTTCAGATGCCCGCCGATAGCGTCCATGATATGCGGCGGGAAATCCTGATCTTCCCATGGCAGATAAATCCATGTGTCCTGCGTTGTCTCTGATGCATAAAAATCGGTATAAGGCTTGCCCGCCGGTTTGGTATGAAGGCAGGCATAGGTGGCATCGGGCAATAAGGCGCGCAAGGCCTTGAATGTATTCCCCGTATCCGATAAATCATCGACAATCAGGCAGTTTTTCCCTGTGCCGATATCTGCGGGCATGTTTAAGACACGCGCTTCCGATTGCGCCTGATGGTCGTAACTTTGGACGCTGACCGTATCAATGACGCGGATATCCAGTTCACGAGCCACCAGACAGGCCGGAACCATGCCGCCACGGGTGACGGCTATCAACCTGTCCCATTTTTGCCCTGATACACGCAATTTTTCGCACAGGGTTTTGGATAAGATGTGGATTTCATTCCATGAGACGGGTAAATCGACAGGCATAAAGTAGGCTTCCATTCATAAGGTTGCGAATTGATCTGTCTCTTTGATAAATGACCTGATGCTCAAAAAAAAGCAAAAAAATGCATTTTTTATGAAAATATATTAATTAAGGCATGATTAAGGCATAAATCGCCCAAAGAATCGCCATATTTATATGTGATATTAAGAATATAAGGATTTTTAGTTTCAGCTTAAAAACTTTATACCAAACACCAAAACACACACACGCTTAAAGCCCGATGCTTGTTCCTCCTCGCGTCGGGTTTTAGTTTTTATGTATTTCCTAATCATCCTGAAAAAGTTTAATTGCGAAGTGACGAAGTTTTTTCTTGCATCTCTTTTCATATTGGAATAATGCTCGCGCAATTTTTGAAACATCCAACATATTTCGAGGTGCGATTGATGGCTAGAGACTTATTCGGTAAACCACCCACATTTCCTACTCCCCCCAAAACCACGGAGAGATTTAATGGGACAAGCTCTCCTTCCTCTCCGAAGCCGAATGAAAAGCCTGTCAATAATCACGGAAGCAATAGCGACTGGTGGCCTGCCAATCCTCTTCCTTCCCCGCGTAAGTAAGCTAAACCATCGGGGGTTTTCTCTCTTCTTGATTTCTGCCTTGTGAATCCCTATAATAAAGGGGTCGGGGCAACCTGACTAAGATGCTAAACCCTTTATGGAATAGACGTCATGGACCCGGGGGCAGTGCCCGGCGGCTCCACCATGAATGGCCAATGAACTGTTTGGAATGAAACAACTTTATTGACCATTGATGATGGGGCCGAAACAGGATCGACATGAGTAATAAAGATAAAGTCTGTATCCGTTTGAGACACGGTCGTATCCGTTCAAGCATAATAAATGCAAATGATAACGTACAAACCGTAGCAGCTAATGACAACTCTTTCGTTGTTGCTGGTGATAAAATCGCTGCTTAATTGCGCCGATGAAGCTACATAATCCCTCTGGCTACGGCTAGGGGTGGGGCGTGGGGCGGCCTATCAACAGAACAGCCCCATTTTTATTGCGCCCCTTTTTCTCCCTTATGCTTTTCCCTTTATGATTTTTTATTGACGGCCTCCAGAAAAGCCGTTGTTTCGCGTTTGAACAATTCGGCAATTTCCGACAGTTCGGCAGCGGCGGTATTCAGGTCAACCGCGGACACAGTGGTTTCTTCGGCATTGCTCATCACATTGGCAATATTATCGGATACTTGCTGCGTGCGGTCGGATGCGGCAGCCACGTTGCGGGCAATTTCCGATGTGGCGGCATTCTGTTCCTCGACCGCGCTGGCCACGGCACCGGTGGCATGGTCGATTTCGCGTACATCGCTGATGATGCGTTGAACGGCATCGACAGTGGCGCGAATGGCATGTTGAATACGCGCCACGCGGTCATCGATTTCAACCGTCTTGTTGGCTGTTTCGCTAGCCAGTTTTTTGACCTCGTCGGCGACCACGGCGAATCCTTTACCGGCATCACCGGCGCGGGCGGCTTCGATGGTGGCATTGAGGGCCAGTAAATTGGTTTGTTCGGCAATGGCCTTGATCGCGCCGATGACATCGCCGATGGAATCGGCCAATGCATTTAATTCGCTGACCTGAACGCTCGTGGTCTCGGCGGCGGATGATGCGCGACTGGCTTTTTCCGCCACGCTGGTGATTTGTTGGGCGATTTCATTGCTGCTGGCACCCAGTTCTTCGGCAGCGGCGGCGACCAGTTGTACATTCTCGCTGGCCTCACGGGCCACGATATTGACGACCTGACTAGCATCGATGGTTTCCGATGATGCCGTGGTTAATTTCGCAGCGGTTGAGTTAATGCGTCCGGCGGCTTTGGACAGGGTGGAAATCATGCCCGTTGACTGGCTGTCAAAGGCCGTGGTTTTGCCTTCCATGAATTCGCGCTCTTCGCGTTCGCGCACCAATGTGCGGGCCTCGTCTTCGGCGATTTTTTTCTGTTCGATCAATGTCTGTTTGAAAAATTCCAGAGTACGCGCCATATGCCCCATTTCATCGGTTCGTTTGGTGAAAGGGATATCCACCGACAAATTGTTGTTCAATAATTCTTTCATCAGATCCATCATGCATTTCAGCGGATTGAACAGAGCCATCACCGCGAACAGAACCAGAGACACAGCCAGCATCAGGCAGATGGTCAGGGCGGTTGTCATCGCAATCGAAATGATACGCGCTGTTTTATCCATTTGGGCTGACCATGCCAGAATCAGGCCAGATGCTTTGCCCTGATCTTCTTCCAGAACAGTGAATACCTCGTTGAATTGAGGCAGCATTGCCACCGCGATATCATAATCGGCGGCCTTCTCGCTGATATTCTTGCTGAAACTGGTATAATCTGCGACTGATCTGCTGATTTTGGTGAATTGGTCTTTGATATTCTGCGGAATGTCGGCAACCAGATTGTCCTGAACATTCTGCGCGAACTCGTCGCTCATCGAAGCGACTTCTTCCTGCGACGCTTTCAGCAATTCCGCATCGCCGTTTTTTGACGCGACCAGCGCGCTATAAACATTCCCGCGAATACCGTCATGTTTCATATCCGCATCCATATGGCGCTGACTGACAATCATGGCCGTATGCTGTTGACCGGAGATCACACCGCTCTTGTAATTGAGCGCGCCCGTGACCAAAGAAGCTGCAAAGAGAGCGGCACTGAGAAGAATAAATTTCGTTTTGATCTGCATAATGCGGAATCTTTCTATGGATTGTTAAAATGATATGAACGCAGACAGAATTGATACAGGGCCGGAAGGGAAGAAACGGGATACGATAGCGTGTCATGGTAACAAAAATTTGGAATATTTATAATATGAATTCGTACATATACCATTATGTATATTTATGCGGGCGACCTTGCCAAACCGAAGCTTGGCGTTTATACCTTAAAAGAATGATTCTTTTATGATGTAAGCAAACAGATTAAGTGTTCCTATGAAGATTGATGATACCACCCTCCGTTACGACAAAATGGTTGAATCCGCATTGCGCGGCGTTGTCCGTCAGGCGATTACCGAAGTCCAAAGCCGCGGTCTGCCGGGGGATCACCATTTCTACATCACCTTTATGACCGATTTTCCGGGCGTACAAATTCCCGACTATTTGCGGGAACGCTATCCGGGCGACATGACGATTGTCCTGCAATATCAATTTGAAAACCTGACGGTGGACGACACCAACATGGGAGTTACCCTGTCGTTCAACAATATTCCGGAACGCTTGATCGTGCCTTTGGCAGCGATTACTATTTTTGCCGACCCATCCGTCAATTTTGCCCTGCAATTCCAACCTTTGGGCGATATGGCAGATCATGATGACGGCAGCCTGTCCCAATTCGACGACGAACCGGACGATGACGGCTCCGCCCCCAAAGGCAAAGGAAAAGGCAAAGCAAAATCCGAAGCCCCTGTCACCGGCGAAGTCATCTCCCTCGACAAATTCCGTAAGAAATAAATCTGCCATTCTTCACTGGCATACCGATTTAAAAAGCCCGTCATTCCAGCGCAAGCTGGAATCCAGAGCTTTGCCACTCTAAAAAATATGGCCAACTAAATCACGAATCCACCAAATTTCTCACGCGAAGCTACGAAGTCACGAAGTTTTTTGTTACGCCTCTTTAACACA
>DMIT01000199.1 GCA_003452275.1 Rhodospirillaceae bacterium
TCGCCGCAATGACGGTGTGTTAAAGAGGTGTAACAAAAATACTTCGTGACTTCGTATCTTCGCGTGAGAAGGTCGGGAGAATAACTTGGTGCCTCCGTGTCTTGGTGGCGAATATTCTGACCATTTTTTGAACCGCAAAGCATCTGTGTTGAGACTCTAAAATTTAACTACAGAGGGCGCAGAGGAAGAATGGATTGCCACGTCGCTGTCGCTCCTCGCAATGACAGGAAAGAGGTATATCTTCTTCTCTGCGTACTCTGCGCGCTCTGTAGTTCAAACCTTCTTGGTGCCCCCGTGTCTTGGTGGCAGATAGTTTGAAATTAAGCGGCTTCGTCGTTGCGGTTGTCGCGTTCGGCGAGTAAGGTTTCGACTTGGGCGCGCATATCAAGGAGTTCTTCGAGAACGGATTTCAAAACCAGTACATGTTCGGAATCATCCGCCGGATGCGCCGCTTGTTGAACAGGGGCCTCAACTTTTGGCAGATTTTCGCCATACAGTTTCGACGCCTGTTCGGCTTTTTGTTCGGCCAGAACCTGAGTTTTCGATACACCTTTCAAAAGCTTTTGAACTCCTTTAATGGTGTACCCTTCCGCATAAAGAAGCGTATGAATTTTTTTGAGCAAGGCCACGTCTTCAGGACGATAATAACGCCGCCCGCCGCCACGTTTGAGCGGTTTAACCTGCGTAAATTTGGTTTCCCAGAAACGTAAGACATGCTGCTGCACACCCAGATCTTCCGCAACTTCGCTGATGGTGCGGAAAGCGGAGTCGGCTTTGGTGGCTATGGATATATCAGTCATCTGCAAACTCGTCGTCTTTAGAATTAATATCGGAAGGCGCAATGCCGTTCATGCTGTCTTTCAGAACATGGGAGGCCTTAAAGACCAGAACTTTGCGCGGGGTAATCGGCACCTCGACACCTGTTTTGGGGTTACGCCCAACGCGTTCCCCCTTCTGGCGCAAACCAAAGCTGCCGAACGAGGAAATCTTGACTGTCTTCCCCGCCACCAGCGCATCGGTAATCTCGCCCAGAACCTGTTCAACCAAGGTCGCAGATTCGTTGCGGGATAACCCCAACTGGTTATAGATGGCCTCGGCCAAGTCTGCGCGGGTAATAGTGCGATTGCTCAAATTATGCCCCTGAAAATCTTGATAATAATGAATAACTTAACCGTTCTTTTTAAGGTGGTCAATGTTTTGACCAGAACCATCCACAGGCAATGGCTTTTGCCCTTAAAAATTTTTGATTATAGCAATACACAAGAGGTTTTCCCCCTCTTTTTGCTTTACGCCATTAATATTTAATCAGCGCCGCAGCCCACGTCAAACCGCCGCCCAAAGCTTCTAAAAGAAGGGTTTGACCGCGTTGAATACGACCGTCGCGGACAGCAGTATCAAGCGCCAGAGGGATGGATGCCGCCGATGTATTGCCGTGTTTATCGACCGTCACCACGACCTTATCCATCGACATATGGAGTTTTTCGGCGGTGCCGGTGATGATGCGTAAATTTGCCTGATGCGGCACAAGCCAGTCGATCTGGTCAGGAGTAATGGCATTTTTATCCAGAACTTCCTGAACAATGTCGGCCATCAGGGTGACCGCATTTTTGAAAACTTCCTTGCCATGCATGACGATATGCCCCGCCGCGCCCGTGGTCGAGGTGCCGCCATTGGTATAAAGCAGGTCGCGGAATTGACCATCGGCATAAAGATGGGTCGAGAGGATGCCATTTTCGGCATCGTCACGGGATTCCAGAATAACCGCCCCTGCCCCGTCCCCGAAAAGAACGCAAGTCGTACGGTCTTCCCAATTGAGCAGCGATGACATTTTTTCGGCACCGATCACGATCACGCGTTTCATCGCCCCTGTCTGCAACAGCGCATTGGCAACCGACAACGCATAGACGAAGCCGGAACAAACCGCTTGCACATCAAATGCAGGGCCGGCCCGCAGCCCGAGAGCCGCCTGCACGCGTACAGCCACCGAGGGGAAAGATTGGTCAGGGGTCGTCGTCGCGACAATCACCCCGTCAATATCGGCGGCAGTCAGTCCGGAAGATTGCAGCGCGCGTTCTGCGGCGCGGATCGCCATGTCGGAGGTCGGTTGGTCAGGGGCCGCAATATGACGTTCCCTGATCCCCGTCCGTTGCACGATCCAGTCATCAGTCGTATCGACGATTTTTTCCAGATCTTGATTGGTCAGGTTTTTATCTGGCAGATAAGAGCCAGTGGAGACGATCACGGAACGCAATGACATTGTTAGGATACCATTTCTTTTGGCTCATCTGCCTGAGACGAGATTTCAGCTTTGATGCGTTGCTCTTGCTCCATCACTTCGGCAATTTCTTTGGCAACGCGAACATTAAAATTTTTATCGGCAATTTCGGCGGCGTGTAAAATGGCATTCGAAAATCCGAACGCATCCATGCCGCCGTGACTTTTGACACACACGCCATCAAGCCCCAAGAACATACCGCCATTATAACGGCGCGGATCCATTTCGGTTTTCAATTTTTTAAGCGCGCCCATTGCCAGCAATGCGCCGAACATCGCCAGCGGAGATGCTTTTAATTTTCTTTTGAGGATGGTCGTCATCAATTTACTGACGCCTTCGGCAGTTTTAAGCGCGACATTTCCGGTAAAGCCATCGGTGACGACCACATCGACCGTTCCCATCGGGATATCATTGCCTTCGATAAAGCCCGCATATTTCCCGGGGAACTTGATTCGCTGGAGAATAGCCGCGGCATCGCGAATCTCTTCATGCCCCTTGGCATCTTCGGAACCGATATTGAGCAAGCCCACGGTTGGCTGGTCATGGCCGCGCACCACGCGCGCATAGACCGACCCCAGAATGGCAAATTGTACCAGCATTTCGGAATTGCATTCCAGATTTGCACCCAGATCCAGCATGACGATTTCTTTATCCACCGTCGGCAACAAACTGGCAATCGCCGGACGCTCGATCCCCGGCAGACACCGCAACCCCAGTTTCGCCATTGCCATCAACGCGCCCGTGTTGCCGCCTGAGACAACGCAATGCGCTTTCTTTTCGGCCACGGCATTGATCGCCAGACGCATACTGGACTGACGCCCCGTACGCAGCGCCACACTTGGCTTTTCATGCGGAGAAACCGCACTATCGGTGTGGGTGACTTCGGAAACTTTGGCAAGCTTAGGGTATT
>DMIT01000068.1:0-5439 GCA_003452275.1 Rhodospirillaceae bacterium
CGCAATGGCGTTAGACTCCCTTTATCGCGGGATTCTATCGTGAAAATATCGGTGGGTGTTTTGATAAAACCATCGGCACAAAATTCTTCGATAATTTTTGTTCCCAATCCTTCGATATCGAATGCATTACGGCTGACAAAATGTTTCAGACGTTCAACCGCCTGCGCGGGGCAAATCAACCCGCCGGTGCAACGGCGGACGACTTCGCCCTCTTCCCGCACCGCATGAGAACCACAGGCCGGACAGACAACAGGGTAGATATAGGGCTTTGAATCCGGTAGCCGTTTTTCAGACACGACCGACACAACCTGCGGAATGACATCACCTGCGCGCTGAATAATGACATGGTCACCCACCCGCACATCTTTGCGGTTCAATTCATCTTCGTTATGCAGTGTCGCGCGCGAGACCACAACGCCGCCCACCGTAATGGGTTCCAGTTCCGCAACGGGGGTCAAGGCCCCTGTGCGGCCCACCTGAATGGTAATGTTTTTAAGAATGGTCACNNGCGCCACAAATCCCAATCGCGCCTGTAAATCCAGACGATCAACTTTATAAACCACCCCGTCAATATCATATGGTAGGTCGGGGCGTTCGATTTCCACCTTGTGATAATAGGCCAGCAACTCTTCAACACTCTGGCAAACTGCAATCGGTTCAGCCTGCGCGAAACCATAGGATTTCAATTTCTGGCGAATGCCGTCCTGCGTATCTGCAATGGGGGCAGATACTTCGCCAAGTGCATATCCGAAGAAACGCAACGGGCGTGATTTTGTCATCAGACTGTCCAACTGCCGCACACTTCCTGCTGCGGCATTGCGCGGGTTGGCAAAAATCTTTTCGCCTTTTTCCTGCTGCTGCTTGTTCAATGTCAGGAATTCATCTTTGCGCATATAAATTTCCCCGCGCACTTCCAGAACATCCGGAACGCCAGAGGGTAAATGTTGCGGGACATCGCGAATGGTTTTCACATTCTCGGTAATATCTTCACCTTCTGCGCCATCCCCACGGGTTGCGGCAAATTTCAACTGCCCCAGTTCATATCTTAACGTACAGGACAGCCCGTCAATTTTGGGTTCTGCAACCATCGCCAACGGTTCGGCATCAGGGATATTCAAAAACTTTTTGATCCGTGCAACAAAATCCATCACGTCCTGATCTTCGAACGCATTCGCAAGCGATAACATCGGCATGGCGTGACGAATGGTCTGAAAGCCACTAGAAACGTTGGCCCCGACTGTCTGGGACGGGCTTTGCGCGGTGACCAATTGCGGAAATTTTTTTTCAAGATCAAGCAATTCACCACGCAATTTATCATACGCCGCATCCGAAATTTCCGGATCATCCTTGGTATGATACAACGCATCATGATGCTGTATTTCCTGAACTATTTTTTGATGCTTTTCTTTAGCCTCTTCAAAATCGAAGAAAGAGAGGTTTTTTATATCTTCCATCACTAACATGCCTCTAGTAATTTCGATGCGGCGGCGCGGGCTTCGGCGGTGATTTCGGCACCGGACAGCATTCTTGCGATTTCTTCTTCGCGGGCTGATTTGTCCAATGCGGTCACACGCGTGCCGCCGGTAGCTTTTGAGACAACCCAATGGCTGGCGGCGCGGGAGGCCACTTGCGGCGAATGTGTCACCACCATCACCTGATGCGATGTCGCGAGTTTTTCAAGACGCGCACCGACGGCACTGGCGGTTGCGCCGCCGATACCGGTATCAATTTCATCAAAGACATATACACCCTGTATTTTAGCGGCTTCGGCCAGTACAACTTTCAAGGCCAGCATAAACCGCGCCATTTCGCCCCCCGACGCGATTTTGTTCAAGGGGCCAAAGTCCGATCCGGCATTGGTAGATACACGAAATTGTACCGTATCAAACCCAAAACTCGTCCATGTATTTTCATTGCCGTTGATGACAATGGATGTTTCGAATACTGCGCGTTCCAGTTTTAGCGGTTTCAATTCGGCATTGACCGCCTTATCAATCTTTAACCCTGCTGCCATACGGCGATCATGCAATTTTTCGGCAATTTTTTTATAATCTTCGCGGGAGGCACGAATGATTTTTTCCAGATCGGCAATGATATGATCCTGATAATCCACCAGTTTTAATTTATCACCCATTTCGGTGCGCAAACGCGGCAAATCATCACACAGACACCCATGTTTACGCGCCGCACCGCGCAAGGCATACAGGCGGTCTTCGATATCTTCCAAACGATATCCTTCGCCACTCCATTCATATTGCAAGGACTCTAACTGGCGGCATGCGTCTTGAACCTCGGTCGCCGCGCGATCGAGCGATTCCTGAATGGACTCCAGTTTCTCCGCCCCGATTTTATCCATCTGGCGCGACAGGGTGCGCATGACCTGTCCGATCTGCATATCGGCCCCCTGCTCTCCGCCCAAAGCCTCCACCGCAAACCCCAGAGTCTCCAGAATGGATTCCCGATTTTGTAACGCTTTGCGACGCTCCAGTAACTCGGCCTCTTCACCCTCTTGCGGATCAAGTTTTTCCAGCTCGGCCACACAGGCGCGTAAATAGGCTTCATTCTCCGCCGCGCGCGATGCGGCATCTTTGGCCTCGGCCAAGGCTGTCTCATGCATTTTGACCACCTGATACGCTGCCGCCATATCGCGCAACACAGACATATGTCCCGCATACAGATCCAACATCTCGCGGTGCGTTGCCGGATTCAACAGGCCATAGGTTTCAAATTGCCCATGAATATCGACCAGAGCTTCACCCACCTCTTTCAAAAAGGAAATGCTGACGGGTTCGTCATTGATATAGGCCCGACTGCGGCCATCACTGCCCAGAATACGGCGCAGAATAAGGGGAGACTGCGCCACGATCCCTTGTTCCTGAATCACAGAAAAAACCGGATGGTCATCGTCCAGATGAAACTCGGCACTCACGACCGCCTGATCGGTACCTTTGCGCACCAATCCGGCATCGGCGCGCGCCCCCAAAGCCAACCCCAGAGAATCGAGCAAAATCGATTTTCCCGCGCCAGTTTCGCCCGTCAAGGCCGACAGCCCGGCGCGAAAATCCAATGACATCTGGTCAATCAGAACGACATTTTTGATATGGAGCAATGTCAGCATGGCCCGCTCCGCGTATTTCTTTAATTGGGTTTCAACATACCGCTAATGGTGCGGTCAACCCATGAGCGCGTATCTTTAAGCTTCGCGCGTTGCGCAGGGTCTAACAGGTCGTAACTGTCTTTATACCACTGGCTTCCCGGGTAATTGTGCCCAAGAACGGCGGCCACATGTGTTGCTTCATTTTTCAGTCCCAGAGCGCTATAGGATTCAACCAAGCGATGAAGAGCCTCCGGCACATGGGTCGTTGTCTGGTAATTTTTGACCACATTGTCAAAGCGGTTGATGGCTGCGTTATATTCTTCTTTTTGCTGATAATAGCGTCCGATATCCATTTCTTTTCCGGCCAGATGGTCAACGACCAGATCACGTTTAAATGTCGCTTCGCGCGCATATTTACTATCGGGGAATCGGTTGATGACGGTATCCAGTGCATCGAGTGCATTCTGCGTCATCGCCTGATCGCGTCGCACATCGGTGATTTGTTCGTAATAACACATGGCTTTCAAATAATAAGCATGGTCAACATTCGGGTGCCCCGGATGCAATTCGACAAAGCGGTCAATCGCCACGATGGCATCATCATATTTCAGATTATCGTAGGCGACCTCCGCCTGACGCATCTGGGCTTGTGTCGCATAATCGGAATAAGGATGCTGGCGTTCTACCTCGGAATATAATTTGCTCGCCTTGGCATATTCGCTATTTTTATCTGCTTCTTGTGCTTCTTTAAAAATCTGGTCGGCAGGACGTTCAACGGTCAGCGGATCGATTTTGTCTTTCTTGGACGTACAGGCCGTCAATGCCAGAACAGGCAGCAAAGTTAAGAACGCAATTTTTTTAAAGTAAGTCATCAGCTTATCCTTTTGGTGTTTGGGATAGATTAAAGCCCCCTGCAATAACTTCAAGGGGCTTTTTCAGAAAAGATAGACTTATATAACGATGAATTAAGCGGCGACGACCGCAGATTTTTGCAAGGCGGCTCCCTGAACAACGACAGGATCGGCAGAAACCTGTCCGGCCGGCATGTCGGATGCGTCCATATATAAATCCACCCATTCCCAGTTACCGGCATCAGAGAATAATTGATGCAGGATACGGTTATTCATATTATGCCCCGGTTTCAGGGCTTCGTAATGGCCGATCATCGGGCCGCCGGCGATATAAATGTCACCGACCGCATCCAGAACCTTGTGGCGGGCGAATTCGTCATGGTGACGCAATCCTTCCGGATTCATGATGGTTTTTTCGTCCAGCACAATCGCATTATCCATGGAACCGCCAAGGGCCAGCCCCATTGCGCGCAGTGCCTTTGCTTCATGGGCGAATCCAAAAGTCCGCGCATCCGAGATTTTGCTTTCAAAATCGCCGCTAAATAATTCAATTGCAAAAGATTGTTGACCTATGGACGGGTGGGAAAAATCAATCCCGGCTTGAAAACGGGAACCGATTCCGGGTTTCAGGGTCACGATTTTATCACCGTCAACCACGCTTACTTCTCTTAAAATCTTGATCGCACGGCGCGGTGCCGTCTGGGTTTTCAGACCGGCTTCTTGAATAGCATCTACAAAGGGTGCCGCACTTCCGTCCATGATCGGCACTTCGGGAGCATCCAACTCAAGAACGGCATTATCAACGCCACAGGCGGACAAAGCTGCCATCAAATGTTCGATTGTCCCCACCGAAACTCCTGCTTTATTGGCAACAACGGTGCAAAGACGCGTATCAACTACGGCATTCCACCGCGCAGGAACCATATTATCACGGTCGGTCACATCCACACGACGAAAAACCAGCCCTACACCGGTTTCCGCAGGCAAAATGCGCAAAACGGTCTCTGCACCGGAATGAAGACCAACGCCGGAAAGTTCAATAGGACGGGAAACTGTGTGTTGCATAACGACTCTAACCTGATATGTGCTTGTTTTTACTAGCTTAAGATAGGTTTTCAAGACATTTTCGGCAATTCACGCTCAGTTGCGGAATGTTACAATGATTTTTTTGCCAATAACCCTGCAAAAACCCTTGCCAACCTCACCCAATATCACTAGAGAAGTGGTTTCAGTGCCCACTTAAAACCACGCAAAAAGGTCGTCAAATAATGCCAAAACGCACTGATATCCAGTCCATCCTTATCATCGGGGCCGGCCCGATTATTATCGGTCAGGCTTGCGAGTTTGATTATTCGGGAACGCAGGCCTGTAAAGCCCTTAAGGAAGAAGGCTACCGCGTCATTCTGGTGAATTCGAACCCCGCCACGATTATGACGGACCCATCATTGGCCGATGCGACCTATGTCGAGCCGATCACGCCCGAGATCGTCG
>DMIT01000068.1:5491-5648 GCA_003452275.1 Rhodospirillaceae bacterium
TGAAAAAGTTCAATGTGGAATTGATCGGCGCGAATGAAGACGCGATTGAAAAAGCCGAAGATCGCCAGAAATTCCGCGACATCATGGATCAGATCGGCCTTGAAAGCCCGAAAAGCGAAGTCGTCAAGAACTTGCAGCAAGCCATGGATGCCCTGCC
>DMIT01000084.1 GCA_003452275.1 Rhodospirillaceae bacterium
AATTGGCAATCTATGTCCACCAATTAGGCGGCGGTGAAAAAGAGACTCCCGCACCTGCTGTTGAAATCGAGCCTAAAGCGGAATAGTTGGTAGAGTAAAGATGTGAGGGTCAAATGGGTTGCAGCTCGAAAGATGGTCAATGTAAAGGTTCCTGTAGTACGGCGGCGCCCACTGACGAGATAAAACTCTTTGCCAAGCAGGAACGTATCTATCCTAAAAAAGTCAAAGGCACTTATCGCAATCTGAAATGGGTTGCGATGGTTGTCTGTCTGGCCTTTTACTATCTGGCTCCTTTTATCCGCTGGGACAGGGGGCCGAATGCGCCGGATCAAGCCATTCTGATCGATCTGGTCAAAGGCCGCGCCTATTGGTTCTGGTTCGAAATCTGGCCACAGGAAGTCTATATTCTAACCGGCATACTGGTCGTGGCGGCGATTGCCCTGTTTTTCGTGACCAGTTTATTTGGCCGTGTGTGGTGCGGTTTCTTCTGTTTTCAGACTGTGTGGACAGATTTGTTTGTCTGGGTCGAACGCCTGATCCAAGGCGATAGTTTCAAACGCAAAAAATTGCATGAAAGCCCTTGGACATTCGAGAAATTTTATAAATTGGGGGCCACCTATCTGTCATGGCTTGCTATCTCGTGGGTGACAGCCGGTTCCTTCGTCCTTTATTTCAATGATGCGCCGACACTGGTTCGCAATTTCTTTGAATTCAATGTGTCATCGACTGTGCTGGCCTTTATCATCGGTCTGACATCATCGACCTATATTCTGGCGGGTTTCGCGCGGGAACAGGTTTGTACCTATATGTGCCCTTATGCCCGTTTCCAGTCGGCCATGTTCGATAAGGATACGTTGATTATCAGCTATGATCAGAAACGCGGTGAGCCGCGCGGCAAGCATAAAAAAGGCGAAGACTGGTCAGGCTTGGGTGATTGTGTGGATTGTACCGCCTGCGTTCAGGTTTGCCCGACGGGGATCGATATTCGCGATGGGCTGCAAATGGAATGCATTGCCTGCGGCCTGTGCATTGATGCCTGCGACGACATCATGGATAAGGTCGGATTACCGCGCGGTTTGATTGCCTATCACACCGAACGTTATTTCGATGAACGCCAAAATGAAAAAAGCGCAAAAACGGATAAAGCCGAAAAATTCCATTTTATCCGCCCGCGCACTATTTATTATTCGGTCATATTGTGCGTGGTCGCATCGGCCATGCTGTATACGTTAATCAGCAGGTCACCGTTGGAACTGGCAGTTTTGCATGACCGCAACCCATTATTCGTCAAGCTGTCAAACGGGAATATCCGCAATGGCTATGATATTAAAATCCTCAATAAAACCCATGACCATCGCCATTATACTATCGGTGTGGAAGGGATCGGCAATGCTTCGATCAAATTAAATGCAGCGGGTGAGGTCACGACAGATAATATTTATGTCGAAGCCGATAGCGTAGGGCACTATAAGGTCTTTGTAGAATCCGGAATTCAACCGCAGCAACCTTTTGATATCGATTTTTATATCATAGACAACCAAACAGGCCAAAAAGTAAAACATGAAACCATGTTTATTACCCAAAGAAGCCAAGAGTAGATAAAAGAGGCAAAAATGAACGATGTGAGCCCACCCCCTCAAGACGGCAAAAGGGTTTTATTGGCCCTAGTTAGTTTTTTTGTTGTTTTCGCATCGGTGGATGCTTTTTTCGTTTATAAAGCTATATCAACCTTACCAGGTGTCGTTTCTGAAAATGCCTATGAAATCGGCCTGAATTACAATAAAATTATTGCCGAAGCCAAAAAACGAAAATTAGAACAGCATGAACAGAACAGCCGCGCAATTAACGACGTCCAGCAACGATCAGAATGATGACTATGAATCTTTAGTCAAACAGAATGAGAAGGGTCAGAATGCCCTGTCATTGCTCGTTGGTGGTGTTCATTGCGCCATGTGTATCCAGAAAATTGAATCCGCGTTGGTACAGCAGCCGAAGGTCGAAGAAGCCCGTTTGAATTTTTCGACCGGTCGCCTGAATATTGTCTGGAATGGTGCCAGCGGGCAGGCCAATGATTTTGTATCGAATGTGCGCTCACTCGGCTATACCGTGTCCCCTTACAATCCGGATGCCGAGAAAAATTCGCTGGAAAATGAAAATCGTTTTCTGCTGATGTGTCTGGGGGTGTCCGGTTTTGCCATGGGCAATATCATGATGTTGTCGGTTGGATTATGGACCACCACCATTGAGACGATGGGATTTGCCACCCGCGAATTATTGCACGCGATTTCCGGTTTGATTGCTATTCCTGCGGTTATTTTTGCAGGGCGTCCGTTCTTTTTATCCGCGTTTTCTGTCCTACGCAAAGGCCAGACCAATATGGATGTGCCTATTTCTCTGGGGTTGATTCTTGCTTGCAGCATGAGCGTGTTCGAGACGATACGCGGGGCGGAGCATGTGTATTTTGATTCTGCCGTCATGCTGATGTTCTTTTTGCTGGTGGGGCGTTATATGGATTTCCGCGCCCGAAAAAGTGCCAGAAGTGCCGCAAGCGACTTGATCCAGTCCTTATCCGGTTTCGCAACCATTCTAGAAAATGGTAAGCCCCGCCGTATTCTAATCCGCGATCTACGGGAAGGGATGCAGGTGTTGGTCAGTACCGGTGAAAGCATTCCCGCAGACAGTCTGGTCGAAAGCGGCGAAAGCACGATTGATACATCGCTGATTACCGGCGAGACTTTGCCGCGCACAGTCCATGCGGGGGATAATGTTTATGCCGGAACCATCAATCAATCCGCCCCCTTGACATTGCGCGTGTCGAAAGCGGCAGAAGATTCCCTGCTTGCCGATGTCGTCCGCCTGATGGAAAAGGCAGAACAAGGGCAAGCCAAATATGTCCGTCTGGCTGACCGTGTTTCGAAACTTTATACACCGGTCGTTCATATTCTGGCCCTTCTGGCCTTTATCACATGGTGGGGGATTATCGGGACACCGTGGCAGGATTCATTGATGATTGCGGTCACGGTGTTGATTGTAACTTGTCCCTGTGCTTTGGGGCTTGCGGTTCCGGTTGTGCAGGTATTGGCATCCGGTGTCCTGATGAAACGCGGTGTATTGGTGAAATCGGGGGATGCTCTGGAAAGATTGGCGGTCATTGATACTGTCTTTTTTGATAAGACCGGCACATTGACGGTTGGTAAACCGCAATTGATCGGGGCCTACCCGACAGAATCTTTGCAGATTGCAGCCTCATTGGCCACTCATAG
>DMIT01000217.1 GCA_003452275.1 Rhodospirillaceae bacterium
AAGAAACATATGACTATGTGGAAACAGGCATTGCCTCATGGTATGGGCCGGGGTTCCATGCCAATAAAACCGCCAGCGGCGAACGCTATGACCAGAATGAATTGACAGCTGCGCACCGCACGTTGCAAATGCCGTCCTTGGTGCGTGTGACCAACCTTGATAACGGTCGGTCGGTGGTGGTGCGGGTCAATGACCGCGGGCCATTCGCGCGTGGACGCATTATCGACGTGTCGGCCAAGGCCGCGAATTTATTGGGTATGGTCGGAACAGGAACGGCAAGGGTCAAACTGGAATTGCTGGCCAATGAAAGCCGCGCTCTGGCCAATGCTGCGCGCAATGGTCAATCGACCAAAGGGGTCGAGGTGGCGTTTAACCAGACCGGACAACTCCCCGGCGGATATTATGTTGCTCCACAAGGGCCGGTTGCGTCTGACATGCCATTGACCGAGGCTGATATCGCCCGAGCCGCGCAAAAAGATAATGTCGAAGGGCATTATAAAGGAGGAAATTTCTATCCGAACCCGGTCGTTCAGCAAACCTCTGTTTCCGCAACGCAGATTTTTGTGCAGGCGGGGGCGTTTGGTCAGTTGGATAATGCCAAACGTCTGGCCCAGAAACTCGGGACTATCGGCAATGCAAATGTCGAGCCGGTGAATTATGCAGGCAAAATGTTATACAAAGTGCGCTTAGGCCCACTTGACAGCGTGCGTGCAGCAGATAATGTCCTTTCTAAAGTGCTTGCAAATGGTCAATCAGATGCAATTATAGTTGTTCAATAACCTTTTTTCGAAAAGTATCATCCCATGAAAAATATACTGTTTATCATCGCCGCATTCTTCATTTCCGTTCCCGCCGCCTTTGCGCAAACTGCGTCTCAGCCCGAGACAACGGCAAAGCAAGCCATTATTCTGGATTTTGAAACGGGCGAAGTTCTGTATGAAAAAAATGCGGACGAAAAAATGCCGACTTCTTCGATGTCGAAAGTCCTGACCACTATCGTGATTTACGATGCCATTCGCGAAGGCAAAATCAAATGGGATGACGAATTGCCGGTCAGTGAACGCGCCTGGAAAGAAGGCGGGTCGGCATCTGGCGGTTCCACCATGTTTCTTGATTTGAACAGCAAAGCCAAAGTGTCGGATCTGATTAAGGGAATCGTGATCCAGTCGGGAAATGATGCCTGTATCGTCATGGCCGAAGGGATTGCCGGAACCGAAGAAAATTTTGCAGGTCTTTTGAATGATAAAGCCGATGATATCGGTATGAAGCATTCGCATTTTATGAATGCCAGCGGACTGCCTGACCCGAACCATTATTCCACGGCGCGCGACCTTGCGAAAATGGCGGTGTATCTGATTCAAGAATATCCCGAAGATTATAAATTCTATTCCGAAAAAGAATTCGTCTACAACAATGTCAGACAGGGAAACCGCAACCCGCTTCTTTATAAAACTATCGGTGCGGACGGTATCAAAACCGGTCATACGGTCGATGGCGGGTACGGAATGATCGGATCTGCGGTTGCCAATGGACGCCGTGTCATCATGGTGATTAACGGGACATCGTCGATGCAGGCCCGCGCCGATGAATCCGAAAAACTGATGAAATGGGCAGAGGTTTCATTCAAGAATATTGATCTGGTCAAAAAAGATGCCGTTGTGGGCAAAGCGCCAGTGGTGTTGGGTGTCGCGCGGGATGTGCCGTTCGTTGCATCGAAAGATGTCAAGGCAACGGTTTCTGCGTTTGACAAAAATCCGGCGCAACTGGTTGCCAATTACAAAGTGCCTTTGACCGCGCCTGTCAAAGCTGGTGACCCTGTGGGGGAACTGGTGATAACTCTCGGCAACGGAACCAAATTGACCAGTCCGCTGGTGGCAGCGGCGGATGTTGAAGAGGCTTCTTTCTTCAGCCGCCTGTCCGAAAAATTCATGCTGATGGTTGTCGGGGCACCGAAATATCAATAATGAAGACAGGCTTGTTCATCACATTGGAAGGCGGGGAAGGGGCCGGAAAAAGTACCCAGTCCCGCCGCCTGAAAGCCGCATTGGAAGATGCGGGACGGGAGGTCATTCTGACACGCGAACCCGGCGGCACGCCGGAGGCCGAAAAAATTCGTGACCTGCTGGTGCAACGCGATGGCGGTAACTGGACGCCGATGGCCGAATGCCTGTTGTTTTTTGCCGCGCGCCAGATGCATGTCGAAACACTGATTAAACCTGCGTTGGCTGCCGGTAAAGTCGTCATCTGTGACCGTTTCACCGATTCCACAATCGCCTATCAGGGATATGGCCACGGCTTTGACCTTTCAATTATTCAGCAGGTAGCGGTTTTATCCTTGGGTGATTTTAAACCCGACCTGACATTCATTCTGGACTTGCCTGTGACGGATGGTCTGGCGCGGTCGCTCAAACAAAAAGACGTATCTTCAGGCAAAGAAAACACCGAAGACCGCTTCGAAAAACTACAACACGATTTCCACGAAAAACTACGCCAGGGCTTCCTCAAAATCGCCGCAGAAGATCAGGAACGCTGCGTGGTGGTGGATGCGACACAGAATGCCGATGATGTTTACTCTGTAATTTGGACACGCATACAAAATGCTCTTTGACGACATGGAAGATGATGAAGCGGATATGATGTTTGACGAAGCGGATTCGTCGGACTTTATTGATGCGCCTTCTGGCCCTGCGGACATGCCGGTTCCGCGGGCGACGGCGACTTTGCTGGGGCATGCCGATATTGAAAAACAATTATTATCTATGCTGGGGCATGGACGCTTTCCGCATGGGCTGGTGTTCTCGGGCATGGAGGGTATCGGGAAAAGTGTCATGGCTTATCGTCTGGCGCGTTACCTGTTTTCCAAAGACGGAAAACAAGATGATACCTTCAGTATGTTTGGCGATGCGCCTGAACCTGCGACATCGCTTTATATTTCGCCGACCGATCCGGTGTTTGCGCGTGTGGCCAGCGGTGGAAATGCCGATCTGTTGATGATCGAACGACCGGTGGATGAAAAAACCGGGGTGATGAAAAGCAGCGTGCCCGTTGATGAAATTCGCAAAATCGCGCCATTCATGCGCAAGACTTCGTCTGCCGAGGACGGGTGGCGCATCGTGATTATTGATGATGCCGATACCATGACGCGATCATCCCAGAATTCTTTGCTTAAAATTCTGGAAGAACCGCCGGAAAAATCATTGCTGATTTTGATCGCGCACAGGGCGGGGGCTTTGTTGCCGACTATTTATTCCCGTTGCATCCATATTCCGTTCATGCCGCTTGCCGATGATGTGATTAAAAACGCGAT
>DMIT01000098.1 GCA_003452275.1 Rhodospirillaceae bacterium
AAAGGGTTGCAAGGTCAAGCCATGGCGAACGAATGGCCAAGCCTTTGGCGTACCGGACTTTTCGTGCTGTAAGGAAGTTTGGCTGGGGCGCTAGGGATCTGACCTAGAAATGGCGGTACCAAAAACCGCTGCCTTACCGCTTGGCTACGCCCCAATCTATTGAGAGAGCCAGAAACTACACAATTCATATTATGTTGGCAAGTGTCTTTTCTAAAGAAATCGAAAAAATACTATTGAGTCAGCCATTTATTGAGGTGGGCCCGCGCAATCGCGTAGTTTTCCCCCAAATTTTGAATCGCATCTTTGGCATCATCCAGCTGATTTTCTTTTCCTGCTTTCTCAATAATGCCGCACATTCGGCTTAATTCCGAAAACCCAAAATTTCCGGCCATCCCTTTTAATTCATGGGCGCGGGCATTCAGTGCAATGGCGTCATTGCCCAGATAGGCGTTACCGATGTCGGCGATCAATTCATCTGCTTTTTCATAAAAACTAACAAGAATTTCCTGAATATGTTCTACGGATAGGCCTGCCTTTAAGGAGGTAAGGATTTTTTCATCCAAGCCTGCCTGAGCAAGTTCATTTCCTCCGGTACCTTTATTGGCTAGCAGTACGGCATTCATTTTTTCCATTTCTTCGAATTTTTTGACGGCTACGGCAAAAGTATCTTCCTCGACATCATCGTCCGAGATAGGTGAGGCATATTGGGAATTGATTTGCGAACTGTATGCGGCAAGCGGAGAAATTTCGTTGATATCTGTTTCATTCTCGTTTTGGTCGTCTTCTTCGTTTCTCTCTTCTGAGAAGCCGATATTGGTATAAGTATTTTTGTGGGTGTAATACCCATTATCAATTCTGACAAGAATTTCCGATATCTTTTCGAACGTCACCGGTTTACCTGCAAAATCATTCATTCCTGCAGCGGTATATTGCCGTATATCTTCGTTTTGCGTGTTTCCGGTTAAGGCAATAATCGGTAAGTTGGCTTTGGTTGGAATTTGCAGAGAGCGGATCACTTTTGTGACCTCAATGCCATTCATATCTGGTAGTTCGATATCCAGTAAAATGGCGTCGAATTGATATTTGGCGTGCAGATCAAGCGCATCCGCACCTGTTCCGGCAGTCATTGATTTTCCGCCAAGTTTATCGACAAAGCCTGCTACAACCTTCTGGTTGATCCCGTTATCGTCAACAATCAATAGATTGAGTGAGGATTGTAATTTGATATTTTGAGCAGGAGTAGAATCCGTTGAGTAAAGATTGTCACCGCTTTCATCAAATATCTCATTCCCTTCGGTCATACTGATGGTGAAAAAGAACGTGCTGCCTTCGCCTTCTTTACTACTAATGCTGATGGCCCCGCCCATTGCTTCGATCAAGCGTTTGCAAATCGCAAGGCCCAAGCCTGTGCCACCATATTTACGGCTGATGGATGTATCTGCTTGCGCAAAGGGCATGAAAAGTTTCTTTTGATTGGCGGCACCGATCCCTATCCCGGAATCTTGAACCGCAAAATAAATTTGGTGTACATTGTGGGAGAGGCCGGTACTTTCTCCGGTCAGATCCCGCACGCGTAGATATACCGTTCCTTTGTTGGTAAATTTAATGGCGTTGTTAATCAGATTCAATAACACCTGACGCATGCGGGTTGGATCACCATATACCCAGTTCGGGACTTGTGGATCCATTTCTAAAACAAGTTCAACATTCTTGGCTTCGGCATGTCCGCGCATTAATGTGTGAACACTACGAACCAGTCGTTTCAGATCGAAGTTGATATTCTCAAGATCCATCTTGCCGCTTTCGATTTTTTCGAAATCAAGAATATCATTCAANNGTTCTGATTTCATGGCTGACAACCGCCAAGAACGCGGATTTCGCGCGGTTGGCTTCGTCTGCGGCCTCTTTGGCTTTACGCATATCTTCATTCTGTTGGGCGCTTTTGACCTGAAGGTCTGCCATCAATTTTCGTTCTTGTTCAATCACCTGCATTAAGCGGTAATATTCTGATTTTTCTTTGGCTTCGTGGATTTGCGTGACTTCTTTTTCCGCGATCTGGTTATCGGAAAACAGGTCTGCGGGTATTTCCGCATCTGCCATAACAGATTTTTCGACGGGAATTTTACTGCTAATCGCTACCAAGAGGGCGCAGATTAAAAGGAGGGAGGGAAGAAGAAGAGTCACCTCATTGGTCGGAGCAAGGCCGAAATTTAAAATAATGACCCATGTTAAAAGTATGAAAAGGAAAAAAGCTGTGTTGGCGATATGTGTATAAGCTAGCCGCTTGTTGCTTAGCGATGTTCCCCATGTAATCCCCATAATCAGCATCAAACTAAAAATGACGGGTACGAAAATAAGGAAAATGGCAATTGAGGGAAGGGATTTTAAAATAACCACTCCTACTAGATTGGTCATCAGGCTAGCACTGGTGATGCCCCCTAGAAAGCTTAGAGACAGTTCATGCCTGTTTCTTTTGACAAAAATAAAGCTCAGCATCAATCCTTGCGATGTGATAATCCATACCGCTGGGTAAGCCAGTTCCATATCCATCTTGCTAAAGTAAATGAATTTGGAATTAATCAATAAGACAAAGGAAAATGACAGGCAAATAATGGAGAGGAAGACATCAGAGAAGGAAGAACTGTCTTTTGCAGTTTTTAAGAAATATATAAATCCGCTAAATGCCAAAAGGATTACCAGGCGGGAACTTAGAAACTCAAGTACATTGGTTTGGTTAGGGTCATGCAGGCTGAGTTTGATATAGTTAGGGGCAATCAAATTGGGTTTCACATACAGAATGAAAAAATTTGTTTGATTGGCCGGAACTTTCAAGGTCAGGGATTCGCCGATATTTCTGTTTTTTTCATATGAATTGCGGGTATTCACCAGATATTCTCTGCTGTTCATATTATAAAGGACTATTTCCTTGAGGGGAGAAAATCGTCCGTCTTTTAATGTGCCTAGATCAAGGGCCCATGTCTCTTTCTTACTGTTATTGACAATCGGAAAAACAATCCATGTTCCAGCTTCTTGATGGCCGATTCCGATATGGCTGCTCAGAACGGGAGAAGAGGCTATATCTCCGCTTCTGACCATTTGTTCGATCGTTTGTAGGCTGATCGGGGACTCGTCTTCTTTTAAAGCATAGATTTTACCGTCAAAATCATAATCTGACTGGTTATCCATTAATTGAATGGCCTGATATTGGGCGGGTCGAGCGGTCTGGGCAATTTGTGCATGGACATAAGGGGCCGAACTTAGTGACAATATGAATATTGCCATTTTCAGACAGAAATCTCGAAACCCTGATTGTTTTATAAGCATATAATTGACCAAAGAATAAGCGCCCACTATAGGCGAGTGATGGGAAAACTGAATATCCCATCCAACTTTCGTCTAAAATCCTTAATATATAGTTATAAAACGGGCTGAAGTTTTGAGGCCATCATGCGGATGGCTTCGGGATAGGCGATATGTTCCTCTGCCAAAATTCTGGCGGCAAGGCTATCGGGTGTATCTCCAGCTATGACAGGAATAGATCTTTGTAGGATAATCTCTCCTTCATCCATTCCCGGGGTGACGTAATGGATGGTGCAGCCGCTTTCCGTATCACCTGAATCGAGGGCGCGTTCATGGGTATGAAGGCCTTTATGTTTTGGTAAAAGGGATGGGTGTATATTAATAATACGGCCTTCCCATGGGGTAATCAGGGTTGGAGATAAAAGTCTCATAAATCCTGCAAGACAGACCAGATCAATTTTGAATTCTGTTAAAATATCCAATATAGCCGTTTCAAATTCGGCTTTCGTCGCAAAATCTTTGTGAGATACGATGCGTGTTGTAATGTCGTTATCATGAGCTCTTACCAAGCCATAAGCATCATGGATATTAGAGATAACAACCCCGATTTCTGCGGGAAAATCATCGATACGACACGCATCGATGATCGATTGAAGGTTGCTCCCGCGTCCTGAAATCAAAACAGCAAGGCGTAATTTCGGCTTTTGGTTTAAGCTGCCCATTCTGTATCCATATGAAGGATGTCAACACGGATGTCAGCATCATTTTTGATAACTCGGCCGATGACTGTGGCTATTTCCCCCGCTTGATTGAGCGCTAAACAAATTTCAGCGGCTTTGTTTTCAGGCACGATGGCAACCATTCCCAATCCACAATTATAGGTCACAGCCATATCGTCATTGCTCAGGTTCCCGAATTTTTTCAGCCATTTGAAAACAGCCTGGAAGTTCCAGAGTCTGGCATCAAGCTGGACGCCTAGGCCTTCTGGCAAAACACGCGGAATGTTTTCTGTTAAACCGCCACCGGTAATATGGGACAATCCTTTAATCATTCCGTTCTGTTTAATCAGCGGAAGAAGGGCGCGGACATAGATTTTGGTAGGTTTCATCAGGGCATCGCCCAATGTCGCAGAACCTTCAAAGGGAGAAGTATCGGAATATGAAAATTTATTATCGGCCACGATTTTACGAACCAGAGAATATCCGTTTGAATGGATGCCGTTTGAGGCAATACCAATGACCACGTCTCCCTCGGTAATGGTTTCACCGGTTAGAACATGTTCACGTTCAACGGCCCCCACAGAAAAACCGGCCAGATCATAATCGCCTTTTTCATACATGCTGGGCATTTCGGCAGTCTCACCACCGATCAGCGCGCATCCGGCTTGGTGGCATCCGTCTGCAATTCCCTTAATAACGGTGGCGGCTGTTTCAACATTCAATTGGCTGCTGGCAAAATAGTCGAGAAAAAAGAGCGGTTCAGCACCTTGTACCAGAATATCATTAACGCACATCGCAACCAGATCAATGCCAACGGTGTCATGTTTATCGGCATCAATGGCGATACGCAGTTTTGTTCCTACGCCATCGGTCGAGGACACAAGGATTGGATCGTTAAATCCTGCGGCTTTTGTATCAAAAAGAGCGCCAAACCCCCCAAGGCCTCCCATGGTGCCTGACCTGTTGGTTGCTTTCGCAAAAGGCTTGATCCGTTCAACGAGTGCATCTCCGGCAACAATATCAACACCAGCTTCTTTATAAGCATTTGCTTTCATTTTGAAAATTAGCCTTTCTGTTGTAAACTAATAGATGTGCAACAGTTATTTAGACGTTTTGATATGGCTCGTATAGTATTTTTTATCACCTTTTTAAGTCTTTTTTTAGTTGGTTTGTCCCCAAACCACGCATTTGCGGCCAGTTCCCCCTACAGTGTCAAAGGGGTTGAGGTTGATATTCTGGATGAAAGTGCTGTCAAAGCGCGGAATAGAGCCTTTATTGAAGCACAAAGGAAAGCGTTTGAAATCCTATCGACCCGCTATTATGCCGAAGGTGAGTTAAAGGTTCTGAAAATCCCGAATGATGACACGCTTTCCGGCTTTATTCAGGATTTTAAAATTACCAGCGAACAAGTTTCCACCAAGCGTTATAAGGGGGTCTTTGATTTCAGGTTCAAAGCTGCCGCTGTTAACCAGCATTTTGGCCGCGGCCCGATTAATTTTGCAGGCGAGACCACATCTGAAATCAAGAAAGTTTTATTGATCCCTTATTATCATGAGGAAAAAAAAGCGATTATCTTCAATAAATCCCAAAATCCATTTTGGGGATCGTTGCTGGAAGAAAGCACTGCTTTCAAAAATGTGATTTTACCCGAAGGCACGATTCAGGATTTAACAGACATCGGAAATAAAAACTCGGGATATTTATCCCCGACAACGATCCGTCGCTTAAAGGCGCGTTATGAAGTCGGATATATTGCGATTGCCACCGCCAGCGTGAATTTAAGCGACCAAACGCAAATCAATGTTGATATACAAGATGCCAGTTCCGGCAAGATTATACCGATCACAAATTTTGATGCGGAACCTAAGGCCATTGCGAAACAAACCCTATCTGCCGTTGCTGAGATTGCCCAACCCAAAAAGGCAACATCAGTTGTATCCGATGCGGCGGGTAATCTGGTTGTTTCCGAAATAGGGGAAGGGGCCGATCAAACCGAGATTCCGCAATCGGAAATCAATCCTGATTATTTTCGCCCGACTTACCAACGGGGCAGAATGCCACTTTCTGCGCGCGAGCAAATGATTCAAAAAGCGCAACAGCGTAATTCCGATCAAATGGCAAGCGTGGAAGGGAAGCGGGATGGCGCAATACCTGTTCAGCGGGGCATGGGAACTCCTGAAGACATCGAAGCTGCTGCAGATCAGGGAGAAGTGAATGTTCATGTCTTTTTTAACAGCATGTCAGAATGGGTGACTCTTCAAAAAGAAATGTCCCGTTTCGAAGGCATTCGCGGCATTCGTATCGTTACCTTGAAAACAAATCAGGGAGACGTCGTCATTGAATATAGTGATTGGAATAAATTATTGGCGTCCTTGAAGGCAAACGGATTTACTTTGAATCCTCAATCGGCAGATTCATATGTTCTGAAACGCCTGTCTGATGATTTCTAGGTTGGATTTAAATGAAAATGGAAAGCTTATAAAATGAAACTCACTCCGCTGCAGACTTTTTGGGGATGTGCAGTCCTGATCGTGCTTCTTCTGGTCTGGACTTTTAAAACTGTTCTATTGCCCTTTGTTTTGGGAGCTACTATTGCGTATTTATTGAATCCTTTTGTGAATAAGATCTGCAAAAAAGGATTTAAAAGACCAACAGCAGTCCTTTGTATTCTGGGCGGATTTTTTCTCTTCGTAACTGTTATTTTGGCTGTTATCACGCCTATCCTCTTCCGTGAGGCGACCGGATTTATTGAATCTGCGCCAGCCTATGCCCAAAGAGTCTGGGAACTGGCGGAGCCGCGCATTATGTGGATACAGGAACGTCTGGGATATACAATTACCCAAGAGCAAATTCAGACAGTCCTTGAAGATAATGTCGGAAAAGCCTTACAAATCGGCAAGGGTGTTTTGGGTGGTCTGACCATGGGGGGGATCGCTATCGTGGATTTCTTGACCACACTTTTAATCACTCCGGTTGCCGCATATTTCCTGATGAAAGAATGGCCCGGTATCGTATCCTGGGTGAAAGGGATTATTCCGCGCGATCATATTGCAACAATTTCCATTCTGGGCAAAAAGATCGACCTGAAAATTTCCGGATTTGTGCGCGGGCAGATTACAATTTGTGTGGCGCTGGGGTTTGTCTATGCCGTGGCCCTTTCTATCGCAGGACTGAATTACGGCTTTGTCATCGGCCTTTCAACCGGAATTCTATCGATCATTCCATTCGTCGGGTCAACTCTCGGGTTGGTGACCAGCGTGGTTGTCGCATTCTTGCAAACCGGCGGTGACCTGACTTTTGTCGGCATTATTGCCTGTATATTCTTTGCAGGCCAATTTGTTGAAGGCAATTTTATTACCCCTAAATTAATGGGGGATAGTGTAGGACTTCACCCCCTGTGGATTATCTTTGCATTAATGGCTGGCGGGTCATTGATGGGTTTATTGGGAATGTTTCTGGCTGTACCCGTTGCCGCAAGTATCGGCGTTCTTGTCAATTTCGCGATTTCGGAATATAAGAAAAGCCCGTATTACCAAAAAAACGATCCCATAGAAAATTCGGCTCAGGAGGCCTCACAAGATCAAAGCACAACAACTGCCCCTTGATTTAAAATCTATTCCTGCTCTGGGACGGGAAGATTTTTTCGTGAGTTCTTGTAACAAATTCGCCGTTCACTGGATTGAAAAATGGCCGACAGGATGGCTGCCGTTTCCTGCTCTCCTTCTTTACGGGGAGCGCGGGTCGGGAAAATCACATTTGGCCGAGGTCTGGAGAAAACGCGCTCATGCCGACTTTCTATCAGCCGAAGAATTTATAGCTTTATCCAAAGATGATCTTTTGTCCAGAACGGAAAATATGGTGATTGACCGTATAGATATTCTGGTCGGCAAAAGGGAACAGGAAGAAAAATTATTTCATCTTTATAATCATTGCCAACAGAATCGGCTCTTTTTTTTGGCTCTTTCGCGGGTATCCCCTGAAAATCAGTCATTTGAAATCAAAGATCTGGCCTCCCGTTTACGGGCGGCACCGAATGCCGAGATTGCGGCCCCTGATGATGATTTGCTTTTCAAGGTTCTGGCAAAACGCTTTCACGATCAGGGGTACATCGTGGCGGAACCGGCCTTATCATATGCGGTCACCCGTATGGAGAGGTCATGGGAAGCGCTCGATCATCTGGTGAATGATGCGATCAAGCTGGCCACGGCTCAGAAAAAACAGGTCA
>DMIT01000103.1:0-2837 GCA_003452275.1 Rhodospirillaceae bacterium
AGCGATAAATGGAATGTGGTTATTGACCGCCATGCCGTGGGGTCAACCATGCAGACCTACGGTATTGACGCTGGGAACGGTAAAAAAGATGTAACCCCCGTCAGACAAGTACTTCATGAAGCCATCCTTCAAATCGTCAGTGAGCGGCAGGTCAATCAGTATCCCATTGGAAATGATTATGAGGATAAATTAGAAAGCTTAGTCAGTAAGGTTAAGAAAAACCCACAATTTCAAGACCTTGAAAGGCTGTCCAACCCAGACCCGCAGAAAATCTCTGATGTGTTGGATAGCTTGGGTTTAGCAAAACTGCCCCTGCATACCAAGTCTGAACAGGTGATGATGGTAACTGGCGGGCCAGGAACTGGAAAGTCTGGAATTCTTGAGAAGCTTAGCCAAACAAAACCAGAAATTTATAATACTGCCGCCCAAATAAATCCCGACCACTATAGAAATTTACTTGCAGATTTCCGTGAGCTTGGCGCTATACATAGCACCTACACGCAAGACGAAGCATCTCTGGTCACAGATAAAATTATCAAAAGAATTGGTGATAAGATGGATATGGGAGGTCAGGCTCCCCATGTGGTTGTCGATATTGCCTCCCCCACAAAAGCGCGAATGGAATTTGCCAAGAAATTTGAACAGATGACAGCTGTTGCAGGAACTGCTCCCGTTGATGTAACTGTCCAGCGAGCCTATGACCGAGGTGTTGAAAACGGTGAGGCTGTAGGCCGCGTGACGCCAACAAGAGTTGTGTTGGCTGGAGCTGCTTATACATCCAAAGAAATGCCAAATGTATTTGATCATAAGAATCTTGATTTCAAGATGGTTAATGCAGATGTACCAAGAGGAAAGCAGGCAACTCTCGTTGCTGAATGGGATAATAAAACCAAAAGTCTGAATGTGTATGACCATAACCGTTTTATTGAATTTGTTGAGAGACAAAATATCAATACATACGCTAAAAGCCCAACAGAGCTATTTGTTGATCCCAAAACAGGTGAGAAATTAAAGCGCAGCCCTTCGGCTATTGCGCCAACATTACAACCCTATTTGGATAAGGGTATTACCATTAATTTTATGACCCCTGATAATCGGGTTGCTATGTCGATGAACAAAGGAGCAATTGAGATAAATCAAGGAATTGTATCCGAGCGTGGCAATAGCGAGCGTTACTTTGAAGGTTTGGCAAAAGAAACTGCCAAAAAACAAAACATCCCCGTTACAGAAAACCGCCCTGCTTTAACAGGAAGGGCCACATCTATCGGCTCTGGCCTTGGTGTTGGGATAGGTATTTATGGACTGTCTCAAAAGCTCGGTGATAATGGAACTGCGGCAGGTGATTTGAAAGATGATAAAACCCGTAAACTGGCACAAACAGGAATTGCAACTGATATAGCTGCAATTGGCGTAGATAGTGCTGAAGGTTTGGCAACACTTAACAAAGTCAGCAAAGGTCTTGAAGGTGCTTCTCGTGTATCGCGTGTAGCCGCACCTGTGGCTACAGTTCTAACAGTAGCATCTGGTGTTGTTGAATATAAAATAGCTGAACAGAAAGGCGATGGGAAACGCGCTGCTGAAGCGGTTGGTTCATCAGCAGGAGGATTGACGGGAGCATTAGCTGGTGGAGTTGCTGGAGCGAAAGGTGGAGCTATGGCGGGAGCCGCAGTAGGCTCTTTCTTTGGCGGGGTTGGTGCAGTTCCAGGTGCCGCAATTGGCGGTTTCATCGGCGGCCTTGTTGGAGCAGTGGGCGGTGGTTGGATAGGAGCTGAGGGAGGAAAGGCTGTCTCTGGTGCGATTCTGACCGACACATTCCAAAAACAATTTGATGAACAACGCCCAACCAAAAAGAGCGAACAAAGCCGTACCGCCTCCCCTCTTGTTCGTGAAGCTGCCAATCAGCCATATTGCGATTATACCTATAGCCCTGCGCTATCACCATCATCCCCGAAAGCATTCGCCGCTTCTGCTCCAGACATGGGGCAACATTTCAAGATGGCAGCTTTTGGTGGTATGGATGCTTCAAACGAAGCCAAATTTGCAAACACTCCTATTGATTACAGTCATGTAGGCCGACAACAGAGCCAAGTTGTAAATTCTAAATTGGGCTTATAATTTTATGAATTGGGGTAACAAACGGGGTAACAGCGACCTGTTGTTCGAGCAAGATGGTATCTATCGAGTCTGAATGGGTTAGAAGTCCAAATCATAATCCTTTGGTCAGGGGTTCAAATCCTCCGCCTCAAAAATCATATGATATCTGGAACATATATCGTGGCCCCTGTTTGCGGCCGTTGAGTGGTGTAGAAATATCGCGGGTGAGAGGGAGGGCAAGTCCAAGATTGGCGTTTAATCCTCTATCCCATGCGATGCGAATCCCCGCCCCTGCGGAGCTTGCCGATATCGGGGCTTTTTGCCCTTGATCTTTGTTCCAGACTTTACCGATATCATAAAATCCATAAGGCATGAAGGAGACATCATAGGCAGGAGGTAGGCCCTGATAACGTACTTCCAGATTTGCGGACACCCCACTGTCGCCTGTCAGTTCGGAACTGTCATAAGCACGACCGGCATTTTGCCCCCCGAATCCGAATTCTTCGCTCGCATACAGAGGGCCGGAAGCCAACTGCCCCGCAAAAGAAGCAATGGCGGACAGGCTATGCGGTAATGACTGGAGACGGGAATAAGATAGTTCCAGTTTACTGCGTCCCGGCTTTGCCTGACGTCTTGAGAGATCACTGTCACCTGCGTCACTCGCGCCAAATAGGGACAAGCCTTGGGACACGGTCATGTCACTCAAATTATATCCGCCATATGAATCCTGATATTGGTAATTG
>DMIT01000103.1:2846-8077 GCA_003452275.1 Rhodospirillaceae bacterium
CCGTAATTCTGCGAAGAATTAACGATATCCTGAACTTTCAATGTATCTCCCGGATGCGCCCCCGTCAGACTTGCGGATACATCCATGCCCCAATCATATCCAAGGGTGATATTTTGTGTGATACCACCATATCGTAACTCGCGCGTTGGAAGGGAAGACAACAAGGTTATATCCGTCCGTTGAGAGGGAATGAGCGACATCGAAAGCTGCTGCGTGATTTCAACCGGCCCCAAATAACGCGATCCGTAATTGTCAATGATTGTTCTGGCGACCATTTTCTGAGAAATAGATAGAAGACTTAAGCGCGTGGCTCCTTCCGGCGCATTTTTATCAACCGGCAATTCCAGAACCGCGCGCATATTTTGCCCCGGCAGGTCATTCAGGCGCAATAACAAACTCTCGATATCTTTGATCTGTAACGGTTTACGATTGAGAAGACGGGAAGACCATTCCGACACGAAATGATTTCCCTGCGCCTTTTCATCCAGATGGATTTCGCTGATATATCCTTCGACCACCGTCAGCTTGATGCGTCCATCGCTGATCTCTTGCTGGGGGACGTACACTCTCGATAGAAAATATCCTTCGCTTTGCAAAAGAGCGGTCAGACGCGATGCAATCAACCAGACTTTATCCAGACTGATTTTTTGATTCAAAAATTCGGCATAAAGCTCGTGCATTTTCTGGTGCGGGATATCGTCTCCACCGGAGATGTGAATATCCCGCAGCACAAACGTAATATTCTCGCTACCGGATGGCGCCGCCTGTGTTTCGACCTTGCCCCCGACAGAGGGCATGGCCCGCCGAGTTTCTGGCGGCGGCATCAGCCGGACACGATCCTCCACCCGCCCGGCATCAGCAGGGCCAGTGACCTGTGCCAAAGACACCCCTGACGTCAACGTCAAGGGGCCAAGAAGGCCCACGATCAATAAAGAGGTTTTAAAATTATTCAAATAAGAGACTCACGGAGTTTGTTTCTCTGGAGTTTATTAGAAAAACCGCGCCCTCGCAAGATATCAGGGCCTATTCACCAGACCTATCAAGCTTAAAGGGGCTGGAAAGCGGCAAAGGGGCTCACATCTGTATGTAATCCGACATCCGCCACAGGAACAGCAGATATATCCTGACCACCATAAGGATGGGCAACGGCAGCAATCGCCCTGACAAAATGCTGCGAATCATTTGTCAGATGAAGGGCAAGCTGTTTATCAATCCCGTCCTGTTCGATACGGATAATATTGGCGATAGAGATCATGCGATATAAGGCCTTACGCTCAATGTCTGACATATTACCCACTGCGTGGCGGAGGGATGATTTCATATCCTCCGTCAATTGCGCCGCGCCTGCCGGACGCTCAATCGCCGCGATCAAAGCAGATGAGACTTCGAACCGGGAACATCTTCCATCGTCCTGATCTTGGAAAGATTGATAGTATCTGTCCGCATCATGCATAATATCGGACGCAATTCTTCCTTTCTGCGGGCCGAAATGATCACCCAGCCCCAGTTCAGGAGCAAAGATACGACGCTGCAAATCTGGATTTCCTTCTACGGCTACCTTTAACAAAGTCATATTTTCAACCGCAATACGGCGCTGCCATGCTGCATAATGATCGCCGATATTTTCACGCATATTGCGGGCACAGTATTCCAACATGGATAGAACAGAGCGGTTATCATACATATCCGGTAAATTATATTGATAGGATGGTTCGTCCGGATATTTGATATCCCCTTCCATCAAACATATATTATAGAACATATCACGGAACAGACCTTCCGCACCGATCAATTGCATCCGGTCACAGGTCTGCACCGCGCGGGACATGTAGGATTTCCCATTATCACCTGAATGTGCCAAGACCGCATACAGGAAATGATTTTTCAATTCGCGGGGCATATCGCGGTATTGTGGTTGATCCAGAATATTATTGAATAATAGGAAACTTAACTGCGAATGAGGTATCCATTTGTCATGCGGATTCTGTTGAGGGTCAAATAACCGCCCTTCCAGCAACCGACCGATATCATGCGCAAACATTGGAATGACGAAGGTCGATTTATAACCTTGCGGCTTTTCTATCTGGTGAAAACGCAATCCCTCGGCAGCATCCTTGAATAAAATCTGGCGTTCATCATGCGCGGGCAACGCAAAGCGGACGGCAGAAAAGATATGAGTCTGAATATCCGTGACCAGATTGGACAACAGCGCATCATTTTGCTGAACCCAGTGATCGAGATGCGGATACGATGAACGAGGTGTCAGGTCATCATCCACCTTGATATTTCCCTCTGCCATACCACGCATAAATTGGGTGCATTCATGCAATGCATGCAGTCGCAAAATTTCATAATCTTCATAGGAATATCCTGATGAAAAATAATAGTCCCACACATCGAAATGATTTTGTTTGTTCATAATCAGCGTTTTTAATGAACTTATGAAAAGAAATCAATCTTTACATGAAAAAGAGGCACAACTTACTGTTCAGCCCTGATTTTGCGCCAATTTGTAACATTGCGATTATGTTCATCCAGCGTCTTGGCAAAGACATGCCCGCCTGTTCCGTCCGCCACGAAATACAGGAAATCATGCGGTTCAGGGTGCAGAACCGCCAGAATCGCTTCGCGCCCCGCATTGGCAATCGGCCCGGGTGGCAAGCCGACATTCTGGTATGTGTTATAAGGGGAATCGATCTCCAGATCTTTTAACAATAACCGGCGCCCCAGCGGCCCCTGCCCGTCATTTTTGGGCTGACCATTGGTTAAAGCGTAAATAACCGTCGGGTCGGTTTGTAATGGCATCCCCTGCCGCAACCGGTTGATGAAAACCCCCGCAATGCGTTTGCGTTCTTCGGCAACACCTGTTTCTTTTTCAACAATCGATGCCAAGGTGATGGCCTCTTCAATCGTCGAAAACGGCAAATTTTGGTCACGGTTCGGCCATTCACGTTCCAGCAGTTTTTTCCGGGCATCCTGCATTCGCGCGATGATAGAGGGCACTGTTTCATTTTTTTCATACTGGTATGTATCAGGTAATAACGATCCTTCGGCAGGCAATGCTATATCGATGATCTGCACATCAGGAACCGTTTTCAGCTTTTCCAAAATCGTATAGCTGGTCAGGCCTTCGGCAATGGTGAATTTGCGTTTATAGGTTTCACCCTTTTTTAATTTTGCGATAACGTCCTGCATACTGATGTGGGGCTGAAACTGGTATTCGCCGGCCTTGATGGTGTCGGCAGGCGGTAGAAATTTGGCGGCGACAACAAAGACATATGGATCGGAAATAATCTGCTCGGCGCGCAACTGGTCGGCAATCGCCATGGTTCCCGCACCTTTTGGCACAGTGACCAATTTTTCATTGATGTTTTTGGATGGAATCTGAAATGCGCTATAGGCGTAATAGGCAACTCCGCCCATGACCGCGACGGCCAGAATAAATAAAGAGATGACGATTTTGAAAATCACGAATCTCATGCCACACCCATCTCGACAGAAAAATTCCCCGCCTGCCGAACGCATGGCAGGGAACGGAAACGATTAGACAGTTTTTAAAACCAAAGACGCATTGGTACCGCCAAACCCGAACGAATTTGACAGAGCAATATTGACTTTCTTTTCCTTGGCAATTTTCGGCACCAGATCAATTCCCTGACATGGCTCTGACACATTTTCAAGGTTGAGCGTCGGCGGCAAAATACCGGTCTGAATGGCCTTAACGGAATAGATAGCCTCAACCGCACCGGCAGCCCCCAGCAAATGGCCTATCGCCGATTTGGTCGATGACATGGAGACGGTTTCAATGGCGTTCCCGAACAGGCGTTTAACCGCGCCGCATTCAATGCCATCCCCCATCGGGGTCGATGTGCCGTGAGCATTGATATAATCAACATCCGACGGATTAACACCGGCACGTTTCAATGCGGCCTGCATCGCACGATATCCACCATCACCATCTTCCGCAGGGGATGTCATGTGATAGGCATCGCCGGAAAGCCCGTAACCAATGACTTCGGCATAAATTTTTGCGCCACGTTTTTTGGCATGTTCATATTCTTCCAGAACAACCACGCCAGCGCCTTCGGCAATCACAAACCCGTCACGCGCTTCATCAAACGGACGCGAACCGGCTTCGGGATGATCATTATAAGATGTCGATAACGCACGACAGGCGGCAAAGCTGGCCACGCCCAGACGATTGACCGCAGCTTCCGCTCCACCGGCAACCATGACGTCGGCATCATCCAGCATAATCAGACGCGCCGCATCACCAATGGCATGGGAACCCGTGGCACAGGCCGTTACAACAGAATGGTTCGGGCCTTTAAAACCGTGTTTAATGGAAACATGACCGGACGCCAGATTAATCAGCATCGCCGGAACCGAGAACGGGGACACACGGCGCGGGCCTTTTTGAATAAGTGTCTCGGACGTTTCATAAATACTTTGCAACCCGCCGATACCGGAACCGATCATCACACCGGTGCGTTCCTGTTCATGGCTATTGGACGGTTTCCAGCCGGAATCGGCCACGGCTTCATCGGCGGCCATCATGCCGTACAAAATAAATGTATCGACTTTCTTTTGTTCTTTGGGGGCCAGCGTGTCATCCGGATTAAACCCGTCTGCGACTCCTTCGCTTTGATAAGGAACCATACCGGCAATCTGGGATGACATATCGGATGCATCAAAGCGGGTAATCTTCCTGATTCCGCTTTTACCATTGGTCAATTCTGCCCAGTTTTTATCGACCCCCACGCCTAGCGGAGATACAATACCCATACCTGTAATAACAACGCGTCTCATAAAACCCACTTAAATTTTATTTAGAAAATGAAAAGGGCCACACTCAATTCACAGAGAAAGCGGCCCTTCAAAAAATTTACTTCACTGTGTCAGAGAAGCTTAAGCAGCTTTTGAGCTGATGAAACTTACTGCATCGCCAACTGTCTGGATTTTTTCCGCAGCATCGTCAGGAATTTCAATGTTGAATTCTTCTTCAAAGGCCATAACCAGTTCGACTGTATCCAGTGAGTCAGCACCCAGATCATCAATAAAGCTTGATGTCTCAGTGACTTTACCTTCGTCAACACCAAGATGTTCGACAACAATTTTTTTAACGCGGTCAGCAATATCGCTCATAACTTATAATTCCTGTGTTTGTTTAACTTAATTTTCAGAACGGATGAAACTTAGACGCCCTTTGCAATTAATGCAAGAGACATTTT
>DMIT01000120.1 GCA_003452275.1 Rhodospirillaceae bacterium
CCAGCAATTTTTTAATTTCCGCAATGGATTTGGCAGGATTGAGCCCTTTCGGACAAGTGCGCGTACAATTCATGATGGTATGGCAACGATACAGGCGGAATGGGTCTTCCAGTTGATCAAGACGTTCGCCCGATGCTTCATCGCGTGTGTCGGCCAACCAGCGATAGGCCTGCATCAACACGGCAGGGCCCAGAAAACGGTCGCCATTCCACCAATAGCTGGGGCAGGCGGTCGAACAGCAGAAACACAGGATACAGGCCGCGGGCCCTTTTCCGTCCGCACCGTTCAATAATTCGGCATCTTCGGGGCTTTGCAATCTCTCCCTGCTCGGAGCCGGAGAATCGGTTTTCATCCAGGGTTCGATAGAGGCATATTGGGCAGCGACATGCGTAATATCCGGCACCAGATCTTTGATAACCGGCAAATGGGGGAGCGGCGTAATTTTAACATCGCTTTTGACATCGGCAATCGGTTTCAAACAGGCAAGGGTGTTGGAACCATCAATATTCATCGCGCAGGAACCGCAAATCCCCTCGCGGCAAGACCGGCGCAACGTCAGCGACCCATCGATGGTATTCTTGATATGCAGAAGTGCATCCAGAACCATCGGCCCGCATTTATCAAGGTCGATTTTAAAAGTATCGATTGTCGGATTATTGCCGGTATCAGGATCAAAACGATAAATCTGGAAAGATTTCGTGCGCTTTGCACCATTGGAGGCATCAATCGTTTTGCCGGTGTGGATTTCGGAATTTTTAGGAAGTTTGAATTCAGCCATGTCGATCAGCCATTGTTGTTTCTGGAAATTATCTGCAAATTATTCGCAAAGAAGTAGAGTGGTATTCTACAGATAGAGTAACCTGAACGCGGATGCTTGTGAAGCGTTTTCGAAGCCCTCCACCTATATTCCGGAAACATAGCCGAAGAAATAAGCCGCCAGAACCAAAAAGCCGACATTGCGGTTACTGCGGAATTTCCGGAGGCAATCTTGCGGATCGGCGATTTTCCAGTCATAGACCTGCCATAAAAAATGCAACGAAGCCGCCGCCCAGAAAATATAGAAACCGAACGCCGCCTGACTCATCATTCCCGTCAGATAGACCGAAAGCACAAAGAGTATATAAAAACCGGCAATATAAGAACGGCTATGATCGCCGAATTTGCGCGCGGTGGATTTGATGCCCACGATTCCGTCATCGACGATGTCCTGATGGGCGTAAATCGTGTCATAACCCATCGTCCAGAAAAATCCGCCAACATACAGAAGAACGGCCGTCAGCGGAACCGTCCCGGTCACCGCCGCCGCGCCGATCAGGGCGCCAAAATTGAAGGTCAGTCCCAGAACCGCCTGCGGATACCATGTCACACGCTTGGCCAGCGGATATAAAATCACCGGAACCAGCGATAAAAGCCCCAGAAGAATCGCCACCCATGGCAATTGAATCAGGATCAACAACCCTATAAACAGCAGGCCGGCCGTCAGCATCAGCGCCTGCTTCACACTCACCTGCCCCGATGCAAGCGGGCGATTCCGGGTGCGTTCGACCGCCTTGTCGATATCACGATCCCAGATATCATTGATAACACATCCCGCCCCGCGCATCATCACCGCCCCCACGGCAAACAGGATAAACAGATACAGATGATAAAAGGTCAGATGAGCCAACCCACGGGATTCCATGGCCATCGCCCACCACGCCGGCAACAGCAAAAGCCATGTCCCGATGGGGCGATCCAACCGCATCAACGATAAATAAGGCCATGCCGCCTCAGGCGTTAGGCGAAACACCGCATGATTGGCACGTATATCGGTATGGGGCAAAGAAGATAAAGACATGATCCACCAATCATGCCCCGAAACTCCCCCCTCCGCCAGCCCAAAAAATTTCAGAGAGAGATTGAGACAGGGAGTTGATGTCATCACAAGCTGAACCTCATTTTTGCTGCCTTTCGCTGCTGCGATAGAGTTACTTTTGCCCAAAATTTACCATATTATTTTCTTGACTGTCCAATCGGGCGAGTGATAATCTGTCGCATCAAAACAAATAAAACATATTAAGATTTAAAGGTGTGCAAATGATAACAAACTTAACCGAGATCATGTCGGCAGCGGCCGAACAGCGAGTAGTGCTCATTGAACAGATGAAACAGGCCATCGCGGATGCTGTAAATGAAGAAGCACTTTACGGGGCAATGGATGACTTTTCCGCATTCTTGAATAAAATACAGCCAAGCCTCGACGGATTAAGCATTGTAGACATCGCCCCTTTCATCAAACCCTTTGCAGAGGAAACCGAAAACGATGACTTAAGAGCAGAAGTTCTCGCAATTCTTCAAGCAAAACTGGCTTTGCCGACAGACAGCGTTTCCGAAAACGTGATGAATCATCTGGCCATGGCCAGCATTTTGGAAGATACGGATATTCCTCAAACGAGACAATTAAACGCTGCGGCCTATCAGCTGTTAAAGGCTATTCCGGCTGATGATGTTGCCGAAATGATTGAGGTCTTTACAGATATCCAAGCCTATTACCCCCAGAATCCGGCCATCGATGATCGTCTCTCATTATCCTCTCTCCAGATTGAAAAGCTTGAGCCCATTCTGATTGCCCATGTCCAATCCCTCCTGAAGGACGATCAAACAGATCCGCAAACTGCCGAGAGACTATTTGATTTGACGTCCAACCTCGCAGATTATGATGCATCCTGCGATTTGGCTGTCGCGTTAGTCGATCATCTCCCAGTGCAAGCTCAGGCCGACTATATTGAGGCGCTGGCCGATTTGGTACGCCAATATGATTCTCCTGAGGATGATGTAGAAAATCCTATTCTGGCCCGATATGGCCAAACCAATGGCGAGCTATTGCAAGCCCTTGACACAGCCGGAGGTGCCGCCCAATTATTAAAACAAAGCCCCCATCACGGAGCCGGTTCACGGACTCTGGATATTAGCTAATCTCTTTATTGATTTCCTCTTCCTGATTTCTGCCTTTCCATCTTGGAAAGGCAGAAATATTGAGAGGGCCATTACCTATTATATAGTCAATTCAAATCAAAATCCGTCATTCTGGCGAAAGCCAGAATCTTTCTAAACCCAAGTGAGATTGCGGCTTTCGCCGCAATGACGGTGCG
>DMIT01000219.1:0-2823 GCA_003452275.1 Rhodospirillaceae bacterium
GTTCCATGCGTTTTTCAATCATTATCGTTTGTTGCCGGATCATTGGCAAAAACGCGTCGAAATGGCTGGCGGTGTTGACGACAAAATTGCGCGGGCGCGGGTTGTCTGTGATTATGTGGCAGGAATGACCGACAGGTTTGCCATTCGCGAACATGAACGCATGTTCGATTTATACTGGGATTTAAAATAGAGAGTGAAAGGAAAATAAAATGGCTAAAAGAAGCGGTGATTTCGATGATGATGAAGGTTTTTTCGAAAGCCTGATGAAACGTAAAGACAGTGTGCCCATGCCTGATTCCATGGCAAAGATCTTCAAGACAATTATTGCGGCCTGTGTCCTGATAATCGTGTCTTTGGTCGCCTGGGCCGTATGGCCGAATGGCGACAAGATGTCCGCTGATTCCGTACCAGTTGTGCGTGCGGAGTCAGGCGATTATAAAGTCGAGCCGGATGACAAAGGCGGCATGATTATCCCGAATAAAGACAGCACCATTTTCGAGACAATGGATCATGATGCGAAACCCGAGAAAAAGGTCGAGAGTCTGTTGGAAGATTCAGAGCAGCCGATGAAGAAGGAAGAAGCTTTTGTAGAGGGGACTGTGCCCGCTGCCGAGGCGCCGGTTACTGCCCAAGACACCGAAACAGAGAGCGTGCCCCCTGAAAAATTGGTAGAAGATGTTGTGAAACCAGAACCTGCAGCGATTGTCAAAGAAGAATCTAAAATTGTTGCCGACACCAAACCGGTCGTCAAAGAAGAACCTAAAGTGGCGGCAGTGGTGCCTGACAAGAAAAAAGTCAATATCATCGATGCATTGAAAGAAGAGACAGGAAGCAAGAAAGCTGATGTTGCAAAGGCGGCAAAAGGTTCTGTGTATATTCAGTTGGCCGCGGTGAAATCCGAAGCCGATGCCAAAACAAAATGGGCGAAACTGAAATCCAGCCATCAGTCATTGTCATCTTTATCGTTAAAAGTCCAGAAAGCTGATCTGGGAGCGAAAGGCGTTTTTTATCGCGTACAGGCCGGCCCAACATCTGCGGATAATGCGGCGTCTATCTGTGCCAAGATAAAATCTGCCAAAGGCGATTGCATTGTGGCGAAATAATTGACGATGGCGCAAGAACGACCATTACCACTGGCTTGCGTTTTCTCTGTCGAAGGGGAAACGCTGACCCACGGTGAGAAATCGCTTTTTTCTGCGGCGCAGCCTTTCGGGTTTATTTTGTTCGGGCGGAATTGTAAGTCGCCCGAACAGGTGAAAAAGCTGACGGATCAATTGCGAACGGCTGTCGGGTGGGATTGCCCGATCATGATCGATCAGGAAGGCGGGCGGGTGGCGCGGCTGCGTGCGCCGCACTGGCCGGAATTCCCCGCCGCCAAGATATTCGGTGACCAAATTGCCTGCGGTGGCGGGTGTGATGATTTGCAGCGTGATATGACAGCGCTTGCGAAAATGTTGAAAGAGATCGGAATCAATTCTAACTGTGCGCCTGTCTGTGATGTGTTGTTTCCCGAAACGCATCAGGTGATAGGGGATAGGGCCTATTCCGCCGATCCCGACATTGTTGCAATGGCGGCACTGGAAACCTGTCGTGCTCTTGTGGATATGGGCGTGCAGCCGATTATGAAGCATCTTCCCGGTCACGGTCGTGCCACGGCGGATAGTCATCATCATCTGCCGGTTGTGGGGGCATCGCTTGAAGAACTTGAGGAAACGGATTTTCTACCATTTAAAAGACTGGCAGAAAGTGCCATTGCACCCAGAATCTGGGGGATGGTGGCGCATATCGTCTATAACCGAATTGATCCTGAATTACCGTCTACTTTGTCTAAAATCATCATAAATGACATAATTCGCAAAAAGATTGGTTTCGACGGATTGCTGTTTTCCGATGATCTGGACATGAAAGCTCTCGAAAAACATGGGACAATTCCAGAAAGGGCCAATCTTTCCTTGCAAGCCGGTTGCGATATTGCTTTATATTGTTGGGCTAAATTAGATGTGATGGAGCAAATGGCCGCCCAATTACCACCATTGTCAGCCAAGGGCTGGATGCGATGGGAGAGGTCGCTCCTCATCTAACTGTCATCCCCGTGAAAACGGGGACCCAGAATGGCTATGGTTTGAAAAAATTGAATGTAAAATATACATTCTGTATTCCCGCTTTCGCGGGAATGACAGGGTAGGAATAGATGACCGAAAACGCTCAAAATTTTGTGGAAGATCCTGCTCCAGTGCAAGTGCCTGCGGAGGGTGAAGCAGTTGCTGCGACGACGGCTGATTTTCTGTTGCTGAAACTGGAGCAATTCGAAGGCCCGCTGGACGTTTTATTGCAACTGGCGCGTGACCAGAAAATAGACCTGACGCAAATTTCTATTTTGCAATTGGCACGTCAATATCTGGCGTTCATTGATCGTGCGCAACAATTATCATTGGATGTTGCTGCCGAATATCTGGTGATGGCGGCATGGCTGGCTTATCTGAAATCACGGTTGTTATTGCCCCGCGAAGAAAAGAACACGGATGAACCATCTGCTGAAATGATGGCCGAGGCCTTATCATTCCAGTTATTGCGTTTGGAAGCATTTCAGGCCGTTGCCAAGAAAATCAAAGGCCAGATGCGTCATCAACTGACGGTCTATGATCGCGGAGAGCGCGAAAAATTTGCAGCGGCGACACCGGATAAATATTCGGTTGATTTGTACCAGTTGTTAAAAGCCTATGGCGACATTACCCAACGTCAAACATCCAGCCACTATAAACCGCTGACTTTCCCTGTGATGTCGATGGAAGATGCGATGGCGCGGATGGTCAAGATGTTAGG
>DMIT01000219.1:2840-4152 GCA_003452275.1 Rhodospirillaceae bacterium
GCCATTAAAGACCCGCTTTATGCGCGGTCATCGATTGCGTCTTTGCTGACCTCTGCACTTGAACTGGCGAAGCAGGGGAAAGTCGAAATTCGTCAGGATGATACGTTCCGCCCGATTTATTTGCGCGCGGTTGAACGTGACCCGCTTGTTGATGAAAAACCACCCGTAGAAACAGAAGAAAAAGAAAATGTCACAGTCAATTGAACATGAAATTGTGGAAGACGACGTCGAGAACATTGAGGAAAGTCCCGCTGAAGAAGATCAGGAAGAGGTTGCTGCCGACGATGAGCAACTGATTGAGCCTTTGCCTGTCGTGGCTCTTGATGATCCCGCACAACAAAAACGTTTGATCGAGGCTTTGCTGTTCGCATCGCCTGAACCGATTGCGCTCAAAGCTATTCAAAACCGTTTACCGGCAACTGCGGATGTCGGCTTTATTCTGACGGAGTTGCAGGAAGAATATTCAAAACGTGGCGTCAATCTTGTGCGGCTTGAGGATTCATGGGCGTTCCGGACAGCTAAAGATGTCGGCCCTTATCTGGCACTGACTAAAAAAGAAGAAAAAAAGCTTTCTCGCGCCGGTCTGGAAACTTTGGCGGTGATTGCATATCACCAACCTGTTACTCGCGCCGAGGTTGAGAATATCCGCGGGGTTGCGACCAATAAAGGAACATTGGATGTCTTGCTGGAAGCCGGATGGATTAAACCAGGTCGCCGCAGGGAAACACCGGGTCGTCCGGTGACATGGATCACGACCAATGCCTTTCTGGATGAATTCGGCATCTCATTATTGACGGATCTTCCGGGTCTGCAAGAGCTTAAGGCTTCTGGGCTTTTGGACACACGTCCGGCAATTGAAAATATTGTGGGGGCAGACCTCTTTGCAAACGGGGATAGCGCCTTACCTGAAGGGGAAGAGAAGGAGGCTGCTACTGGTGAATTTGACCAGGAAACGGATGATGTTGAGGAAGAAAACACTGACGTTGTGGCAGATGTTCAAAATAAGGAAGATGAAATGTCTGAGGATGAATCGGACGATGGAATCATGGAAGAGAAGGAAAACGCATAATGTCATTAATTCATTGGGCGATTGTCGCGATTGTTGTGTTTATGTTGTTCGGTGCCGGCAAGTTGCCACGTTTGATGGGCGATGTTGCCGAAGGCATCAAAGCTTTTAAAAGAGGCATGAAAGATGACGATACCCCGAAAGCAATCGAACATACCGATAGCAAAAAAGAATAGATCAAGGGGGATAGATAGCCCTGATGATGGATTTTGCATGGTCTGAATTTCTGGTGGTTATCATTGTTGC
>DMIT01000080.1 GCA_003452275.1 Rhodospirillaceae bacterium
CTTTTGTTTTTGATTTTTATATTATTTAATGAAATCAGTCGCTTAGTTGTTAATGGTATCATTATACCCATAAAAATATCTGGCCGACGGGTTTTACAGCCTTCATCCGTTATGGCAGATGTAAGTAAAGGTAAAATGATTTTGGAAAAACAGACCGCCCTCAAGAAAACCGGTTTTGACCGTCATGATGGCGATGATGAACTGGGTTTAATGACACAGATCGCATCGGGCAATGGCGATGCTTTCCAGACAGTTATTGATCGCCATATGCTGCCGGTTTATCATTTTGCCTATAGTATTTTAAAAGATATCACCGCCGCGGAAGACATTACGCAGGAAACCTGTGTCCGCTTGTGGAAACATGCGCATAACTGGAACCCCAGCGGGAAAATTCGCAGTTGGTTGTTCCGTATCGCGCATAATTTATGCATCGATGAAATCCGTAAACGCAGGCCCCACGTGGATATTGACGTCTTTGCGGATTCAATTGCCGACCATGCGCCGGACACCGTCCGGCAGATGGAAGAAACGCAAATATCCCAAACCGTGAAACAGGCTTTGTTCCAGATTCCGGTGCGGCAACGGACAGCCATTATGCTTGTCCATTATTCGGAACAGTCGAATAAAGAAGCGGCAGAGACGATGGGGATCAGTGTCGATGCGCTGGAATCACTTCTGGCGCGGGGAAGAAAGGCTCTCAAAGACCTGCTGAGCGACCAGAAAGAGAAATTGTGGCAAGGGTAAATATACAAAAAAAGGGTAGAAACATGAACGACGATGAACTGACCTATCTGCTGAACAAGATCATCTGGCCCCAACCGGCGCGTGATCTGGCATGGCGCATTGAACATGCGGCCATGGCGGCGTCCTACGCTCCGGCTTTCGATCGGCATCGCGACCGGTGGGGATTCAAATCGCCGGCATTGGCGTGTGTTGCGGTGATTCTGGCGCTTGTGCTGGGTATGGCATCAGGGGGAATGACGGGCCGGACAGCCTCCGCAAACGATGTGCAAACCCATCCCTATGGCACGACGCCCGCTATATCGGTCATGAAATTATATGCGGGACAGGAATAAACGAGAGGATCAAAAATGAAAACGAAATATATAGTCATGATACTGGCGGCATCCGTTTTATTGAACGCTTTTTGTGTGGGGATGATAACGTCCTGCAAATGGGATATGCGCAATCTGCCATTCCCGCATAAAGCAGGTGGCCCGCCGCCGATGGAGGATATGGTTCTGCGCAAGGTCGAAGATCAAAAGCATCAATTATCTGCCGCCGGACAAAAGCAACTGGATCATATTCTGGCCCAATACCGCCCGTTGCTCACAGGACAACAAAGGGATGATATGCCGCAATTATTCGCGCAAATCCATCAGGTCGTCACGGCTGAAACTTTTGACAAGGCCAAGTTAGTCAGTCTTCATCACCAGATCAACAATACAGAAATGAAAGGCCGCGAGACGGTCGGCAACATGATGACTGAAATCGCCGCCAGCCTGTCCGATGCGGACAGGCTCACCTTCTTTAAAGAATTCATCCCCGAACCGCCGCATAAAAGATAGAGAAAATATTTTTGCACACTTACGGGGCGCGCTGTTCCATATTTGCGGATTGCTGAGGGGCGGCTGCACGTATAGCTGTCCTTACGTTATTATCAGTTAAAGCCAAAGTAAAATTCCCAACAAACCATGCCATACCATGAGGGACTAGAAATCCCTGATCGGGCATGGTCAGCCCTGTGTATATAGCTGACAAAGCGCTTCCTGTTTGAAGGGCGGCAATACTGACCAGCGGATATGTCAGGTACGCATTCGCAGCCTTTGCAAAAATGTTTTGATATTCAGTGAGATGTTTTGCAGCTTTGTTTGCTGTGTCTTCGAATATAAGTGATAGGCTGCCAATCAACGGAGCTGCGGCCACCATATAGAGTTCCCAGCCTGTTTCTTTTGCGGCGATCCTCATCGCCGTTGCCCCGGCGCAACCCAATAATCCGACAGGTTTTTTAATCCAGTTATATTTATCACCTGCCGCAAAAACCAGGCTGGATGCAAGATAACTTAGTCCGCTCACACTCATCCATTGGTCGGGAGTGGTCGGAGGTAAATCAAGATCAAACCTTTTATTCTTGAGATAGTTATAAGACGCCAAAATACCATCGGCTAGCAAGAAACTCGCAGATGTAATTTTAGCAGCATTCTCATTGATTGTTTGCATGATCGGATGGCCTGCCGCTTTCATAAAGGAAGCTTTGGTCTTGCTTATAAATTTCATATCACTCTCTCAGAACTATTTTGAGTGTGTTTTGTCATAAAATAACGTTTTTTGTCAATATTCATATGGAGCACATAAAAGACTGTCCGCCTTCGTCCACATAAAAGATAGCGTTATTTTAACTCACCGTCATTCTGGCGAAAGCCAGAATCTCTCTGAACCCAAGTGAGATTGCGGCTTTCGCCGCAATGACGGTGCGTTACATGCGATTTGGGTTTCTTTTTCTCTCTTAAATTAATTTTTTTAAATTCTAAACAGGCGCGGGTGGAGGGGTTTCGCCCAGCACAGCCTGATAGGCTTGTTCAATTA
>DMIT01000220.1 GCA_003452275.1 Rhodospirillaceae bacterium
ACTGAACGCACGCCGGCCTTTACCAGATTTAATGTTTTCTTGCGCGATGGATGGACTTGCCAATATTGCAACACCCGTCACAAGACAGACGAGTTGACGTTCGACCATGTGATTCCGCGATCACGGGGCGGGCGCACAGCCTGGACAAATATTGTCACGGCCTGCCAATGCTGTAACTCCAGAAAAGGGAATCTCTTGCCAAAAGAGTGCAAGATGTATCCTCTTTCGCAGCCAAGGGAGCCGTCGGTATTTGAACTTCAGGAACGGGGACGGAAGCACCCTCACAACTTCTTGCATGAAAGTTGGTCGGACTTCCTGTATTGGGACACTGAGTTGGTGGATTAGGAAAGGGTCACGATTTCTCCGGACATCACATTCGCGGCAAACGAATAAACGACGAACACAGGAGGTTGTCATGTTTGGATTTTTAAAATCGTTAGATGTTTCTAAAACGCATTCCGTTACCGATGCTGTCTGGTTCTATATCACCGGATTGATTATGATGATCGGCTTTACCACTGTTCTGGGATATATCCTCGGGCAAATCGGTATGGTTGAAAAAGTCGGCAGTTTCTTTGATGGCGGACATACTTATACGCTGTTGGGGACGGGCTTTGTCCTGCTTCTTTCCAGTATGATTTTAACCGGACGGAAACTCACCGGCGACTTATTTTCTATCCTGCTGGTCGGTGTCGCTGTCTATCTGGCGTTCACCACATCCCTGATTTTGGGATTGGTACCGGTCGCCTTACTGACCACATTACATGGTCATAAAGAATAATATTTTTGTCTTTTCCCCTGAAGCCCTCGGAAAATATGGCCCCCGAGGGCTTCTTTTCTGATTTTTTTCTTGCGTTTTCCGCGGCGTATCCCCTAGAACAAGGAAAACGGAGAGAAAAACATGTTCAAAGATTTATTCGACTTTTCCAAACGCCGCAGCGGCAAAGAGGCCATTTTATTCTACGTATTCTACGTCGGATGCTTCGTATTGGTCACCATCGCGCTGGGTGGAGACATATAAAATCGCAATCAATTGTCGGTCATTGTTTTTAAACCAGTCACATCAAGTATATTGGAAGGCTCTGTCACGACCCTCTCCGATCGGAAGAAGATTGCCACCCGAAGCAAGGCAATAAGCCCCGTTATCAGCATCATCAACTGTTATGAGGAAAGATTCCCAGAAGTCGGAATCTCCCCGCTTTGAATAAAAAACATCTGCCGGAATCCTGACAAGCTTCGTGTCGGGGCATCCTTTTCTGATGAGTGCTGTTTGAAAGATTGTGGGGCCGTCCAAATAGATTTTGTGGTCGTCCGCTCCACGAATAAAATGGCTGGGGCCATCACACTCGACATAGAAGGTCGCGCGCCCGAAGGTGGCGGACAGGTCAACAATGTGGTTGGGAGTTGGAATATGGACTCCCATCTGGACAATTGCCCCGGCTTTTTCCAATGCGATCTTATTGTCATTTTCGAAGAGGGATGATGTTCCGGACTCAGCAGACCGAGGGTAGGGTGTTGTCCCTTTAAACCACAGAAGGGCATCTGATAACATCTCTTTGCTGGCAGGGTCGGATAAGCCGGCCAATTTCTCTCTGATTTTATTATCATTGATGAATTCGGAAAATGTTGATCCAAAAGAATATCGTTTTGAACCATGGTGATGAGCCGCAAGAGTGTCGAGAATAGCAATCGAGCGGATCACGGAGCAGGTTTGATGGGGAGTAAGAGCCCTTTTAATCTGCGTTAATTGTGCCCCTATTGCAGTTAATAATTTCTTGTCGGGTAAAATGGCAAGATGAGCAATTGCAGCGGTAAAATCGGTCATATCAGCGGCATTAAAATTGCTGGCGATGAGTGTTTTTGCTTTCTCCAATGCAAAGGAAACAAATCTTTCTGGTGGACGTAAATCCAACCGGCTGAAAGCGTCAAACATATGGGCAATCGTATAGCCCGAGTAGTCATTCTTTTTGATAGCCTTATCTGTCCAGGTCTGGACACGGTTTTTGATCGCTTCACAAGCAGCAGTGGTGTCTTCGCCATACAGGCCCATTTGAGCCCCTTTTGTGGCATGGAACAGAACAAGGGCCAATTCTTTGGAGGTCAGTTGGCGGAGGGACAAAAAATCATCAAGATTTTTTGCGAGGGCCTCGACGGATCTTGCCTCGCAACATTTTTCTGGATTGAGAAAATACTGGATAATACCGCCTTTATCGATTGTCCGTTGTTCTTGCATATTGCCCTCTTGTATAAATTCACATGAGTATATGTCGGCTTTATAATTATGTCAATAAATTGCTTTGTAAAATATAAATTTATTCTTTGCTTTTTATGGTGTGCAGCGCGTATCCCAAGCACAGAACCCCTAAACCCAGACAGAAAAACACATTGTAATTGGCCATGGACAATCCGAGAAAACTCCATGGAATTTCATCACAACGGACAACATCGGTGTTTTGAATGCGGCTCATCAGGTCTTCGATGGAACCCGACATATCTGGCGTCGTACAACCGGTTAAGCCGACCCACCATTTGCGTTCAACGCCGGAGTGGAAAAGGGCAATAGCTGAATTCACCAGAAAAACCACGCCGGAGGCCGCAATCAGCGGCAGGCGGGTGGCTTTGGAAAAATAAGCCCATAGCCCCAGAAAAATCCCCATCACGAAGGGCACCCGCTGGAAAAGGCAAAGTTCGCAAGGCCGCAGATGAAAGCCATATTGGGCCGTCAAAGCCCCAGCCAGCGCGAAAAGCGAGACGGCAGCAATCCCTAACGCCATATATTGATCGGGAATATTAGCAAGATGGCAGATTTTGCCGAAACAGGAGCGAGAAAGAGACATGATTTTTTTATCCTAAAAAAATACTTGATTATAGATTTATAATCTGTATGTTCTGGGGGCTTAAGGCAAGTCCTTAATCAAAACTTCGGTGTGCCCCTGTGGCGAAATTGGTAGACGCGCTTGACTCAAAATCAAGTGGGGAAACTCGTGTTGGTTCGAGTCCGACCAGGGGCACCACTCTCTCTTTTATTTATGATGTTTTTATTTATGACGTTCTTTCTAGCTTGCAATTCTTTTGAATTGGAAGATGTGTACAAGAAAGGCTGCAGCTTGGTTAGGCGCCGACACACTCATTCAGATAACAGTTCTTTTGCCTTTAAGGGCTTCCAGGTGTCCTGATTGGTACGCAGTGGGCGGGATATATTTCACCGTTTCTTTCTTGTCTTTGTATTTCGCCTTGAATCGTCTTTCTTGCTTCTGGTGTGGGTGGGGTGGAAGGAGGAGACCATTCTGCCTTTATGCCACCATCAGCGGTAACTTCTTTCACATTCATCTGAAAAGCTTGAATCACGGGGCGTCCATCAGAATAGTCTCTTTGTCCGCAAATGAAATGAGGGGGCACTGGTTTTCCGGCATCTTGAAAAGATCCAACCACGCCCAACATGGTATTATGTCTTATTTGATCCTGTGGGCTGATTTCTTTGTTATCTGTCACGACTTTCTCCTCGCGCTATGGCCTGCATTATGAATAGTAACGGTGATATATTAATTTTAGGTTAATAATAGGGTTTTCAAGGGGTAAGGTTGGTAATTGAAATTGCTTGGACTGTGGTGCTTTTTCTCCATCATATAATAATGGTAACCATTATCGGCATCCCATTGTACATCACCAGCAATGAAACCTGTTTTTGAAAAGAGAGTGTAACTTGCCATATTGTCGCAAGCCACTTTGGCTCTGACCACGGGGATATCATTTAGGGCGAGCCATTGTAGGGCCGCTGTCAGGATTTTTCCGCTACAACCGCGATTTTGATAGTCGGGATGGGTGCAGATCGAACGAATAATGAGGTTCTGCGTATCGCCATTCAGCGGCGACACCGTTGCGAAAGAGACAAGTTGTCCTGCATGGTTTTTGATTCCCAAAAGAGGGTAGCCGTCTTGCGCTATCCGTGTCAGTTCCTCTGCGTCACGGTCTTTCAGATGGTAAGGTTGCATGAGGCTGCCTGATGATTTGACGGAGGAAATCAGGCCAAGGGCCAGCGGAATATCATGTTCCGCAAGATATTGAACATCAAGGGAGTGAGCAGCAATTAAGTGGGATTGGGTCAGGTTATTCATTGGCTTGTCTTTTCATTGTCCGCATATTTTGTGATAAAGGCGGAGACGAAAAGACCGAAGCTATCGCAACCGCTACTGTAAAGATCGAGTAGCGGGTCGTCGCGAACAGAAACAAAGATGATGTGCAATAGCGTTCATAAGGCTAATGAAACTATATCACAGGGTGTTTTGTCAAATTTTATTTTTAAAGTTTTGTTTTTCGGGGATCAAAAGCATCCCGCACCGCTTCCCCGATAAAGGTCAGCAGAGTCAGCATAAAGGCCAGCGACACAAAAGCCGTAATCCCCAGCCAGGGAGCCTGAATATTATTTTTTCCCTGTGCCAGCAGTTCGCCCAAGGAGGGGGAGCCGAGCGGCAAACCCAGTCCCAGAAAGTCGAGAGAGGTCAGCGCCGTAATCGACCCCGTCAATACAAACGGCATCATGGTTAAGGTTGCGACGATTGCATTAGGCAAAATATGGCGGCGCATCAGGGTGAAATTACTGACCCCCAAGGCCCGCGCGGCGCGTACGTAATCCAGACTGCGGGCCCGCAAGAATTCGGCGCGCACGACATCGACCAGATGTGTCCATGAAAAAAGGAGCAGGATCAACAGCAATGTCCAGAAACCGGGTGTGAAGAGTGCCGAGAAAATAATCAGGATATAAAGAGACGGCATGGAAGACCATATCTCGATAAAACGCTGGGCGATCAGATCGACTTTTCCGCCGTAAAATCCCTGAAATGCGCCTGCGCTTACGCCGATGATCGACGAGAAGACGGTCAAGGCAAGGCCGAATAAAACAGAAATGCGGAAACCATATAAAACCCGCGCGAAGACATCTCGCCCCTGATCGTCTGTGCCCAGTATATTATCGGTGGTGGGAGCCGAGGGGGCAGGGGTCGGCAAATTATAATTGATGGTATCGAATGAATATTTGACAGGTGGCCAGGTGATCCATCCCTCTTTTTGAATGAGATCCTGCACAAAGGGGTCTCGGTAATCTGCTTCGGTTTCAAATTCACCGCCGAATGTTTTCTCGGAATAGGATTTTAAAAACGGCGTATAAATCCCCCCCTGATAAGAGACAAGCAAAGGTTTAGAATTGGCAATGATATTGGCAAAGAGTGCCATGATAAAAAGCGCCATAAAAATCCATAACGACCAATAGCCACGTTTATTGGCTTTAAACTGGGCGATACGGCGGCGGGTTACGGGGGATAAATTAGCCATTTTGCGTACTTTCAAAGTTAATGCGCGGATCAACGAGGACATAGATAATGTCGCGCACCAAGGTCATGACCAAACCAATCAGCGCATAGATATAAAGAGTCCCGAGGACAACAGGATAGTCGCGGTTCAGGATGGATTCATATCCCAGCAATCCCAGACCATCGAGAGAGAAGATCACCTCAATCAATAACGATCCTGTGAAAAAAATATGCATGAAAGCCGCAGGAAAACCCGCAATCACGATCAACATAGCGTTGCGGAAGACATGCCCGTAAAGGACTTTGTTGTCGTTCAGGCCTTTTGCGCGCGCGGTCAGCACATATTGTTTATTGATTTCATCAAGGAAGGAATTTTTGGTGAGCATGGTCAGTCCTGCAAAACCCGAAATGACAACTGCAATCACCGGCAGGGTCATATGCCACATATAATCGAATGCCTGTTTCCACCATGGATAGGTATCCCAGTCATCAGATACGATGCCGCGCAGGGGAAACCAGTCAAAATACCGCCCCCCCGCAAAAACGATAATCAACAGGATGGCAAACAGAAATGACGGAATGGCATATCCCACAAAAATAGCAGCAGATGTCCAGATATCAAAGCTTTGGCCGTCTTTGACCGCCTTTTTGATCCCGAGGGGAATACAGATAAGATAAATCAACAGGGTTGACCACAGGCCCAGAGAAATCGAAACCGGCATTTTTTCGATGACCAGATCAATGACTTTGATATCGCGGTTGTAACTGGTGCCTAAATCAAAGGACAAATAATTTTTGATCATGATGAAAAAGCGTTCCGGGGCTGGTTTGTCGAACCCGTACATTTTTTCCAGTTCTTTGACAAACTCGGGGTCTAAGCCTTGGGCTCCGCGATAGGCGGAATTTTGCCCCGTCATCTGGGTGGTCCCCATTGCGGCATTGGCGGTATCAGACCCGCCCCCCGAAAAACGGGCAGTGGCATCGGCATTATGGCCTTGTAATTGCGCAATCATCCGCTCCACCGGCCCGCCGGGAACGAACTGGATAATCACGAAACTAATCAATAGAATCCCGAAAATAGTCGGAACCATAAGTGCCAAACGGCGGAGGATGTAATTCAACATGGGGTTATTTAAGCATATTACGGCCGTATGTTCCAGTCGGTGACCAGCCATTTATCCTGAAATTTCAAGATACCATAAGCCCCTGTCGAAAGTTTGAGCGGGCATGTCGCGCCGTTTTCGGCACAGTTCAGCGCAAAGCGCGCGATCCCGTTGCTGGTGACCACCAGAATGGTTTTATCCTGAAGGTCGGTTTGGCATTTATCGAGGAAATATTGCCAGCTATCCCTTATCACATGCGGGCGGGGCGACCATTCTGGCGGCATTTCTCCCAGTTCATCCCATCTTTTGAGGGCCATCTCCCCCAAACGCGCTTTGACTTCGGTTTCTGGTTTATTTTCGTCGAGGCCGTAATCTATTTCGTTGAGGAAAGGCAGCGGCATATTCGGTGCAGGGCACATCATGGCCACACAGATCAGCCGCGCAGTATCAATCGTGCGGCGCAATGTGGAGGTATAGACGATATCGGGCATTAATTTTTGTGACTTCAGATGGTGGCCTAGGCGCAGGGCTTGATCTTCGCCCGATTGCACCAACGGCAAATCCGTCCGCGCGCCGACGCGGGTCGGCATCTGGTCGGGGTCGAATGTGTTGCCGTGGCGGGCGATGATGATGGTTATAGTCATGTTAGCAGAGCTTCCGCACGTTGCAGGTCTTCGGGGCTGTCAATGCCGGTCATGGCGGGGCGGTCTTTATAATCCACGATCACGGCCTGAATGGTCATGCCGTTTTCAAGGGCGCGCAATTGTTCCAGACCTTCCAGTTGTTCGTAATGGGATAAGGGCAGCGTAATATATTTCCGAAGCGCGTCATACGCATAACCATAAAGGCCGATATGACGATAGACGGGGGACAGATTGTCCAGAAGACGCATTTTATCTTCCTTGCGGATAGCAGGAACAATATTTTTTGAAAACCAGATTGCGCGGAGATCAGCCCCCAGAATAGCGGTGGTGCCGCTA
>DMIT01000119.1 GCA_003452275.1 Rhodospirillaceae bacterium
CAGGTCTGGATACATTGAATGCTATTTTGATGCGGACGATTTTGCAGCAGAAATATCAGGATCAGCATCCGCAATCGCAAAAAATCATACAAATGATGCGGGATGCATTCGCGCCGCGTCAAGCGGAATGGAGGGAGGCCGTTCGTTCCCAATCCCTGTTATTGTGGCAAAATCTGGAAAGAGTTTTAAGCGACCGGTAGCCTGTCTGGCTACCGGTCTATAGATATCGCTTAGAATTTGGCGTGAAGTTGCAGGCCGATTGACCGTCCCGGTTCGTTGATCTGGACGGAGGTTGGGTCGAAGACGTTGCTGCGGTTCAAATGCTGGGCATAGGTTTTGTCGAACAGATTGCTGACCCCGAAACGGATTTCGAACGGCTGCACATTGACTTTGCTGTAAATATCGACGGTGCCGTAGCCTCCGGTTTTTCCGATGTCGCGTTTCGATGTCTGGTCATCAATACGGTCTTGACGGGTTGCGAAATTCAAGCGTGATCCGATCATCCAGCTTTGCTCCGCAAATTCAAATCCTACGCGTCCCGAAAGCGGGGGGATTTGCGCCAGCGCATCATGATCGGTCTGGTTGTTGCCATAGGTATAAGCCGCGCCGCCCAATAATGTCCAGCGCGGTAGAAATTTATATTTTCCTTCGGCCTCTACCCCCATCAGGCGGGCATCGATATTGCGGTAAATGGTTGCACCATTATTGACCAGAATGCCGCTTTGACCTTTGGCCGTATCCTGCATGATAAAATCAGTGACCTGATCCACATAGGCAGAAAGAGTACCGTTTAACTGGCGTGTGGCGTAACTGACCCCCATATCCAGTTGATGATGTTTTTCAGGGTCGATACCGGGGTTGCCCACACGTTGCATACCCGGCATGGCACTGTTGGTTGCGAGATATCGTTCAGTCGCATCAGCGGTTCTGACCGAACGGCTAAGGCCTGTAAAGAGCCGTGTGTTGGTATTCAGGTCATGTTCCAGACGCAATAATCCCCCTACATTATGCTCTTCCACATCATCGGCAATTCTACCGTAATTAGAGAGGTAAAGAGAGTTCGGGCTAGCGGTTCCGAAAACGGTTGCGGCGGCTCGCGCTTCGGCTGTCACGTAATCATATCGCCCGCCGATTTTCAGGTGGGTGGCAGGGGATAGTGATGGTGTGGCCTCCGCAAAGAAACCGGTTTGACGGATATGCACATCAGGCCATGTGCGGGATGATGCTGTATTGGCTGTTGATTGCATGGCCATCCCGGTATAGCTCCATGCATCGCGCGCATTATTTTGCAGGTCGATACCAATCGATAACGGAACATTTGCTGCTTCCAGTTCGGCAGACATCGTGCCGCCAAATGTATCTGATTCAGACGGTGTACGCATTTTCATTCCGGTGCTGGTGCGCAGGGAATAATTATCCATCACATGGTCAACATTGCTGTTATACGCCTTGATTTCGAATGATTTGAAAATATCGCCATGAATTTTATGGCTCAGTGATGCGCGGTGGGTCAACGCATTGCCTTCGGGGGCATCCATCATGCCGGAATAGAAAACATCATCCGTTCTGTTCAATTCAACCCCAAGGGATATCGTAGTGTCGGCATAAGGTGTCCATGTCGGTGTCAGCGAGAAATTTTCCGATGAAAAGGCGCTGCGGACTTTTCTGCCTTGGCCGTCTTCATAGTTGTTTCCGGTGGAGGTTGACCAGATGCCGCGTATGTGTGCGACAGAATTCCCAACGGATATATCTGTATTCGCGCCGCGAATTTGTCCGTTGGATTCGTAATGTCCGCCGATGGAGGCTCTGTAGTCTATATCCTGACCCGTAAAGTTCGTTGGTTTTCGGTCAAAAAGTACAGTTCCGCCTGTTCCGCCTGCGCCATAACGGACGGATTGATAGCCTTTGATGATGGTGATGGAATCAAATGTATCTGGATCAATAAAAGAGGTCGGCGGGTCCATACGGGCCGGGCAGCCACCATGCACCATGGCACCGTCACTGATGACATTCAGTTGGGTTTGTTGTTGGCCACGGATCACAGGGTCGGTTCCATGTCCCCCCAAACGTCCGCTGGAAATCCCCACCACCGAATTCAGGAGTGAGCCACCATCGGTATAAGACGCGGTTACATCTTCCGGCAGGAAAAAGGAATAAGCGGGTGCAGGTTTGACCACGGGGGCGGTCACGACAATTTTGGGCGGAAGGGATTCAGAATGGGCAACAGATGTGCCAAGCAACGCAGTTCCCGCCAACAGGCAGGATAATAAAGAACGGGACATAAAAATTCTCCTAAAACGAAATAAAAATCAGAACATGCTGGTTTCAGGAGAAGGCGGGCGGGGCGCGGCTCAGATGATTGTTTTGAAGCGAGAGGGGAAGAATGCCCGCCAGAAAGAAAGCAGACATGCCGCCCGATTCCATGATCGGGGGCTGTAAAAACGAGAATTGCGCCGTCGGCTGGATTAACAATGATGCCGATAAGAATGAAAAGGGGCAGGAATCGACAAGGCCGGCTTGGTCGGGATGATGCGAGGTTGATTCGGACAATGGCTGATTATTCTGATCCACCAGAATAGTGGCTGTTCCGGTGCCGGAACAAATAGTCAATAGATGCCGCCCCGATACATCAGGCATGAAACCGGCTGGCACCAAAGCACGTATAAAAAACACCGTGACCAGCAACCACAGGAAAGGGGGGTAAGCCTTGCGCATTGCAGGAACCTACATGTGCTTGGATTATCTGTCAATTGACGGCAAATATTTGATCGAGCCCGATTCGGCTTTTCTCACAGAAGTTCCCTGATTTCGGAAACGATTCACAGATATTGCAGCAGAAATATTGGTATAATTCTGAAATTTTGTTGTTTTTAAAGTTGTCCACGATTCCCACAGCCTTTTGTGAAGCTGCGTTAGCAAACTGATTCTATTCAATTTTTACGGAGAGTCTTGAGAGAGAGGGGGCTTGCGCAAATGGTTTTTTTAGCGCAACACTTCTTGCAACTCGGACACGAGATATAGTAGGTTATTGAGTAAGGCAATCACAACAGGTTGTGTTTTCGATACAATCTGACCTCAATTGAAAAAAAGTTATTTTATTACAAAAAACTCACCAGAATGAGTAAGGGGAGACTGAGTCATGTTTGACGTCGCACAAATGGAACGCGGTAATCGCATCACGATTGATAAATCTCGTGATTCCAGATTAACACCATTCGGTATTGCCACTTTGGTTGACCGTTATTTATTGCCTGAAGAAGGCCCGCAAGATTTGTTCGCGCGTGTTGCCATGTATTATGGCGATGATTCAGCCCATGCGCAGCGTGTTTATGACTATATTTCGAAATTATGGTTCATGCCGGCCACCCCCATTCTGTCAAATGGTGGAACAAGTCGCGGCTTGCCGATTTCCTGCTTCCTCAATGAAACCAACGACTCTCTCGAAGAGATTGTGTCTCTGTGGAATGAAAATGTCTGGTTGGCGTCTTTGGGAGGCGGTATCGGTTCCTATTGGGGCAATGTGCGTTCGATTGGCGAAAAAGTCGGTCGCAACGGCAAGACATCGGGGATCGTTCCGTTTATTCGTGTGATGGATTCTCTCACTCTTGCTATTTCCCAAGGGTCTCTGCGCCGTGGCTCTGCTGCGATTTATCTGCCGATTGATCATCCGGAGATTGAGGAATTCATCGAAATTCGCCGCCCGACCGGCGGTGACCCGAACCGCAAAGCTTTGAACTTGCATCATGGAGTTTTAGTGCCCGATGCGTTTATGCACGCCGTTGCCAATGACGAGGAATGGGCGCTGCGTTCCCCGAAAGATAAAGCGATTATTTCACGCGTCAAAGCCCGTGATTTGTGGATTCGCCTGCTGACTGCCCGCATCGAAACGGGAGAGCCGTATATCGTCTATATCGACCATGTGAATGACCGTATTCCGGAACATCATAAGATGGCCGGACTGAACGTCAAAATGTCCAACCTCTGTTCCGAAATTACCTTGCCGACCGGACGTGACCATCTGGGCAATGACCGGACTGCGGTTTGTTGCCTGTCTTCCCTCAATCTCGAAACGTTCGAAGAGTGGCAGGATCATCCGACCTTTGTCGAAGATATCATGCGCTTCCTCGATAATGTGTTGACCGATTTTATCAATAAGGCTCCTGATTCCATGAAACGTGCGAAATATGCCGCAATGCGCGAGCGCTCCGTAGGGCTCGGGGTCATGGGTTTCCACTCTTTCCTCCAATCGAAAATGATCCCGATGGAAGGTGTGATGGCCAAAGTCTGGAACCGCA
>DMIT01000211.1:0-3974 GCA_003452275.1 Rhodospirillaceae bacterium
CTTTTGGGGATCGTGATCGGCGTGGCGGCGGTCATTACCATGCTGGCGGTCGGTAACGGCAGCAAGCAAAACGTCCTGAACCAGATCAGTTCGATGGGAACGAATTTATTATCGGTGCGCCCCGGAGCCCCCGGCATCCGTCCAACGGGCGATATTGCGACATTGACCATGGATGATGCCAAATCACTCGAGGGCATCCGCAATGTCGATGCGGTTGTCCCCGAACGTAGCGCCAGCAAAACCATACGCTTTGGCAACAAAGACACCAGAACCAGCATCAATGCAGTGGGGGCCGCTTTCCCCTATGCGCGCGACTGGCCGGTTGAAAAAGGGAATTTCTTTTCGCTGCCCGATCTGAATTCCTATTCTCCGGTGGCGGTGATCGGAACCACGGTGGCCACCGCTCTTTTTCCACTGGGGGAAAATCCCGTGGGGCAATATGTGCTGATCGGCAATATTCCGTTCGAAATTATCGGCGTCATGAAATCCAAAGGCGCCGCCGCATGGGGGCAAGATCAGGATGACGTCGTCTTCGTGCCGATTACAACGGGGCTGGCGCGTCTCTCGGGGTCAAATTATCTAAGCGGTATCACTATTCGCGTGGCGGATACGACCACCATCAACGATACGCAGGATCAAATTTCCGCGACCTTGATCGCCCGTCACCATACCGAAGATTTCTCGGTCAGGAACACGGCATCCTTTCTGGAAATGGCAACCGCCACCCAGAATACCCTGACCATTTTACTAGGAACGGTGGCGGCCATTTCCCTTCTGGTCGGCGGCATTGGCGTTATGAATATTATGCTGGTCAGCGTCACCGAACGCACCCGTGAAATCGGCATCCGCATGGCCACCGGTGCGCGGATGCGCGATATTCTGATCCAGTTCAACACGGAATCAGCCGTGGTCTGCACTATCGGCGGTTTGCTGGGGGTGGCCATCGGTTTTCTGGCAGGCGGAATTATTTCTTTATTCGGGGTCAATATCCTCTTTACATTCTGGCCCGCCGTCCTAGCTTTTGCCTGTGCAATTGCAACCGGTTTAATATTCGGCTACCTTCCCGCAAGGAAAGCTGCTATGCTCGACCCAGTTATCGCCCTATCGTCGGAGTAAATAAACGTGCCCCAAGCCAATAAAAGTCTCAAACATATCGTATCCCTCTCACTCGTTACCGTCCTGTTATCATCCTGTTCGATGATTCCGGACTTCAGCACGCCACAGGTTCAAACACCGGCACGCTGGACAGCAGATGCGACAGACGCACAGGGTCAGGAAATTCCATCGGCATGGTGGACGGTTTTCGGCGATGAAACATTGAACCAGTTGATCACCACTGCCAACACCAACAATCTGGATATCGCCGCGGGCATTGAACGTATCAACCAGTCCCGCGCATCGTTAAAAGTAGCAGGGGCCAGTTTACTACCCTCTGCCGAAGCATCCCTCTCTGCCGGTAAAACCCGCACCAATCCGGTTGTGGGAAATACCAGAACGACCACTCCGCTCTCTGCAGGCCTATCCATCGGTTATGATCTGGATATTTTCGGATCGAACCGCGCCGCGAACCAAAGCGCCCGCGCCACTTTGAAAGCAAGTGAATACACACAAAAGGCACTGGAACTCACCACGGCAGGCGACGTTGCCGAGGCTTATTTCAACCTGCTGATGACGCGTGAACGCATCAAAATCGGCAATGAAAATCTCAAAAACTCCAATGAATTATTGCGCATCGTCGAAGCCCGCGTCAATGCAGGGGTCGATTCAAATCTTGAGCTTTCCCAGCAGCATGTCGCCGTTTCCAACAGCGAAGCATCGCTTGCCTCTCTCAAGCAAACCGAAGTCACCTATCAAAACGCTCTGGCAATCTTACTCGGCCAAACTCCACAAGAGTTTACTTTGACCGAAGGCGACCTTGCGAAAATCGCTATTCCCGCGATTGCCGCCGGACAACCCTCTACCTTGCTGGAACGCCGCCCTGATATCGCCTCTATCGAACAACAATTGTTAGCCGCCAATGCCGATATCGGCGTTGCCCGCGCCGCCTATTTCCCATCCATTACCTTGGGGTTGACGGCGTCCGCAACCGGTACAGGCTTCTCTGATCCTCTGGGAACCGCGTTCGGCATTGCCTCCACCCTCACCGCCCCGATTTTCCAAGGCGGCCGTCTGGAGGGCGGGGTCGAATTGGCCACAGCGAAACAAAAAGAGCTGATTGCCAATTACCGTAAAACTGTTCTGACCTCCTACGGCGAAGTTGAAAACGCGCTGTCCGCCGTCCAGACATCCAGCTCCCGCGAACAAGCCTTGAGCCGCGCAGTCAATGAGGCCCAGAAAGCCTATGAAATTTCCCGCAAGCGTTATCAGGTCGGCACCATCGACTTTGCAACCATGCTGGATACACAGGCCAACCTTCTGGGGGCCGAGGATAATTATGCCCAGGCCATGAAATCCCGCCTGTCGGCCTCTTTAGACCTCGTGAAATCCTTGGGCGGTGGCTGGAAACGCTAGTTCAGGCGCTATCAGCCTCAAGATTGTTGCAATCTGGCCCGAAATATCCTAAATAAACGGCATGGAATACAAAGTTGCCGCCCTTTATCGTTTCGTTCCCGTCACCGACCTGGAAATGCATCAGGCCGCATTGAGAGAGATTGAAGAGACATACGATATCTGCGGCACGATCCTGATTGCGCCCGAGGGCATTAACGGCACTATCGGCAGTTCGAATGGCGGCGTTGACGTGGCCCTTGACTATCTGGACAAGCATTTTGCCATCATGAAAGGCGAGGTCAAATTTTCGACCGCCTCCAAACGTCCGTTCCTGCGTTTCAAAGTCCGCATCAAAGAAGAAATCGTGACCCTGCGCCAGCCACAGGCCGACCCGTCCCAACTGGTCGGAACATATGTCGAGCCAGAGGACTGGGACAAACTGGTCAATGACCCCGATGTCCTGCTGCTGGATACACGCAACGATTACGAAACCAAAATCGGTATTTTTAAAGGCGCGATTGATCCGAATATCAAAACCTTTACCGAATTCGTGAACTATGTCCGCCAGAATATGGACCCGCAAAAACAAAAGAAAATCGCCATGTTCTGCACCGGCGGCATTCGCTGCGAAAAAGCATCGAGCTTTATGCTCCATGAGGGTTTCGAGGAAGTCTATCACCTCAAAGGCGGTATTCTCAAATATCTGGAAACCATTCCAGCGGATCAAAGCTCATGGGATGGTGAATGCTTCGTCTTTGACCGCCGCGTAGGTGTCGGTCACGGATTGACCGAAGGAACAGCACGTATCTGCTATGGCTGCCGTGCAACCTTAACTCCGGAAGACCGCGAACATCCTTTATTCGAAGAAGGCGTCCGCTGCCCCCATTGTGCCCCGACAATGACCGAAGATATCCTGGCGGCAAAGCGTATGCGCCACCAGCAGGTTCGTGTCCAACGCAATCAATAGGATACCTGAAGACGGTTCAGGTCTGTGCCAGTTTGCCTTTTCCTTTGAAATAGACGCAGTTGCGGCCGCCGTGTTTGGCTTCGTAAAGTTGATCGTCGGCGTTCTTAATCAGGTCGGCGACAGACATGTTTTCAACATCTGTTCCATCCACGACCAGCGCACCAAAGGATGACGTGATGGCCAACTGGCCTTCGGGAACGGCGCAAGCAAACGGCGTATCGGCAACCGACTTGCGCAGACGTTCGGCAATCACCATCGCCACTTCTTCGGTTGTATCGGGCAGAACGGCGACAAATTCTTCGCCCCCCAGACGGGCGACCAAGTCAAAGGAGCGCAAGCCATCTTTGATCCGTTTGGCGAACCCTTGCAAAATTTCGTCCCCGACCGCGTGGCCGTATGTATCATTGACCTTTTTGAAGAAGTCGATGTCCATATAAACGAAACCGACAGGCTTGCGGCTTTCACGCGCCGAAGCCAGAGTTTTCTGCAAGTGCGCCTCCAGATAACGACGGTTATA
>DMIT01000211.1:4020-7092 GCA_003452275.1 Rhodospirillaceae bacterium
TCTTCGCCCAGCATAATAATCGGCGTGGTGCGGGATTTTTCATTGGAACGTAAATGGGCGCAGAAGCGCAGCCCGTCTTCCTTTGCCAGATTCAGAGAGACAATAATCAGGTCAAAATCCTTCTGGTTAATCTCGGTAATGGCCTGCACACCCGAATGAACAAGAGTCACCGTACTTTCGTCTTTGGCCAGCGTATCGCGGATACGGTTGCTTTCGAAATCCATATCTTCCAGAACAAGAATGCTGGCGCGATCGGCAGGTTGTTGCATGACAGATGATCCATCATCGGTGACGCCCAACTGCGATGCCGTGTTCTCGCGGGCACGCCATTCATCAACAGTCATTTTAAGACGCACGAGGGAACGCACCCGCGCCATCAACGCAACATCGTTCACAGGTTTTGACAGGAAATCATCTGCACCGTTTTCAAGACCACGTACGCGGTCTTCGGTATCGGTCAATGCCGTGACCATGACCACGGGGATATGGGCGATTTTCGGATTGGCCTTAATCTGGCGACAGACTTCAAACCCGTCCATCCCCGGCATCATCACGTCCAACAAAACAACGTCGGGGCTTTCATCAATGATCTTTTTCAAGGCTTCAGGGCCGTTCAGAGCTGTGACGACATCGTAATATTCGGCTTTTAATTTTGCCTCCAACAATTTGACGTTAGGCAAAATATCATCGACCACAAGAACACGTGCTGTCATTTTCTTCGAACCCTAAACAGTGCCAACAGGTGTATCGGAATCAGCAGGCTTAGCCGGAACCAGATATTTTTGAACGGTTTCAATAAATTTAAGAACCGAGATAGGTTTCGAGATATAATCCTCGCAACCGCCGTCACGGATTTTCTGCTCATCGCCTTTCATGGCAAAAGCCGTCACGGCAATGACAGGGATAGATTTTAATTCGTCATCTTCTTTGAGCCATTTGGTAATATCCAACCCTGAAACCTCTGGCAACTGGATGTCCATCAATATCAGGTCTGGCTTATGCTCGCGCGCCAAGGCCAACACATTCTTGCCATCACGGGCCTGAATCGTTTCAACACCATGCGCTTCCAACAAATCATGAAATAGTTTCATGTTCAGATCATTATCTTCGACGATCATGACTTTTTTGCCCTGACCCAAATCTGGTTTTGTCATTTTATTCTACTCCGCATTTATCTTCTTTTAGAGGCTCAATCGCGACCAATTTTTGAGTGACCGAGAAATTGTGATAATCCACGGTCATATCTTTAATAACCCCGTTTTCCAGCAAATTCATCGTCATTTCATAATCGGAAATGGGTTGACTTTCATCACCGGTGGTCGGGAAAACAGCCAAACGCATCAACCATCCTGAACCGCCGACCAGTGATTTATCTAGCTTCATATCAGGTTGAGGCAAAGTTTTCTTACCGATCACCGCATTGATTTCGACCGGCCCTTTATCATCACTGCCATCAAAGACTTGGGCATTGACCAGTTTCTCTCCTTTTTGTGCGGCTTCGATCAACCGGATGGTGTGGGCCGCCGGAAACAGGGTGGCCCCCGTCAGGTTAAAACTCAAATCTTCGGGGATAGAGAAACGGGCAATGCCTTTTGCCCCGCTGCTCACCGTCGCCAAACCGCGCAATTGTTGATCTGGCTCGCCATTGGTGGTGCGATTGGATGAAAAATTCAATGATTTTCCACCAAAATCTTCAAAACTGGTGAAATTGGATTCAACCGCCAGGGGCGAGGTGCCTGTATATTCGTAATCCAGTGCAAATTTATGATTGGAAATCCACCCGTCACAGGATTTTTTAAAGGTAAACAGCATTTTACCGCGCACATCCAAAACCTGCGAACCGGTTTGCGTCGATTTCATGCGAATGTCATAAATTGCCTTATGGGACGCAAGGTCAACGGCATGTGCCGATGTAGGAAGGACAAATACCCCTCCGACAACAGCAGCACATAACAGATAAACAGACCGACGCATCAGGGAGCATTTCCCAGACATATTCAACCTCAAACAACTCATACTTCTATCTTACATGATCTGGCATTATTTAGCTACAGACGCAGCCCTGCCCCACGATAAATCCGTAATCTGGAAAATTTTGCCGCCTCAAGGCTTACCATTCAGGGCAAAAATAGCCATATTCGTAATTTGCTGTCCTGTTTTACCTGATTTTTGAGAAAACCCCAACCGAAAAAACTATTGTTTTTCAATAAATTAGTAATTTTTTGCATTTGGCATGGCTTTCGCAAAGATGAAATCACGAAACATATATCAGATAACAGGCGGCAAATATGACATCACTTTATAGCTCCATCCCTGAAAATGCAGTCCACGCCCTACCGGAATCACTGGCCGCCCGGGCTCTGGCCGAAGGATCCTCATCCTACAAAGGGATGGAACGCATGTTGGGAACAACGGTCGCTCTTTTAAGCCAGACTCAATCCGAATTAGATGCCAGCCGCCTTCAAATCGAAGCTTTAAAGGCTCAATTAGCGGAGCTGGAACTGGTTGCCACGACAGATACTTTAACCGGCCTTAAAAACCGCCGCGGTTTTGAAGACAACTTTGTCCGCGAACTGGACAGAACCCGCAGAGGAAAATCGATTGGCGGCGTTCTGGTGGTGATTGATCTGGACAGTTTCAAAGCCATTAACGATACCTACGGTCATCAGGCCGGCGATGCGTGCCTCAAGCTGGTGGCACAGGTTTTATCCGATGAAATCCGCATCATGGATACGGCATCGCGTCTGGGCGGAGATGAATTTGTATTGCTGATGACGGATTCAACCCCTGAATTATTGCTGACCCGCGTTCAGAATATCGCATGGAAACTGAACCATCTGATTCTGGCATGGAACGATACCAGCATCACGATTAACGCCAGCGTCGGCATGAAACCTTATCACAAAGGCGATACAGCAGAAGCCGTTTTTGCCGAAGCCGACCAGAGTATGTATACAGACAAAAAACGCGTGAGAGCCATGGCCAGTTAAACCGACCCAACACCCCGTTTCCCCATTGAAGCCACATTCCTGTCCCTTACCCCGAACGCTCTGTGGCTTCAACCTCCTCCCC
>DMIT01000226.1:0-11039 GCA_003452275.1 Rhodospirillaceae bacterium
ACGCGCATTATTCATCATGGTGAACATATATTTCAGGCCTTCATTCTCCTGCCCCACCACATACCCGATGGCCCCGCCTTTATCACCAAATTGCATGGTACAGGTGGGGGATGCATGGATACCCAGTTTATGTTCGATGGATACACAGGTTACATCGTTGCGCGTCCCGTCCGCCAGAAATTTCGGCACGACAAATAATGAAATGCCTTTGACACCTTCGGGCGCATCGGGCAGGCGTGCCAGAACCAGATGGATAATATTATCCGCCATATCATGATCGCCATAGGTGATAAAAATCTTTTGCCCTGAAATGCGATAAGTTCCGTCAGCCTGCCGTTCGGCCTTCGACCGTAAAAGAGCCAGATCAGATCCCGCTTGCGGTTCGGTCAAATTCATCGTGCCAGTCCATTCGCCGGAAATCAGTTTGGGCAAATAATAATCCTGTAATCCTTTCGACCCGTGATGCAGCAACGCTTCGACCGCGCCCTGATTGAGCAAAGGGCAAAGCCCGAACGACATATTCGCCGATTGCCACATTTCCTGAACCGGAAACGATAATACCCACGGCAACCCCTGCCCGCCGAATGCAGGATCAAACGGAACGGCATTCCATCCGCCTTGCTGATATTCCCGATAGGCTTCCTTAAAACCTTTGGCTGTTCTAACTCCCGATTCCGACCAAACGGCCCCTTCCCGATCCCCCGATTCATTGAGAGGGGCCAGAACGCCTGACGCCAGTTTTCCTGCTTCTTCCAGAATAGCAGAGACCATCCCCTCGTCCAGATCATCGCGCCCAAGGCTTGCGACAGGCAGAACTTTACCTAAAAGAATAGTCATCTCATCAATCGGGGGGGTGTATGCCGGCATAATAAATCCTCTAAACTATTGATTATCCTGATATTAGCACAAAAAAGTTAATTGGCACAGTGCTTGCAATTTAATCCTGCAGATAAGGAAAAACCGATGATTTCTGGACAAAACAGCGCACCCACAGGAACAATTTCCGGCCTGATTGAAAAGGCAGGGGCAAAAGTTGCCGCCGCTATCCAGAACGCCAGTCATAAAACCGGCGTCGATTTTTCATACTTATTGCAACAGGCCCAAATTGAAAGCAGTTTCAGAACTGATGTCAAAGCCTGCTCCAGTTCAGCCACAGGACTGTACCAGTTTATCGACAGCACATGGTTATCCATGGTCAATAAATATGGCGATAAATACGGCCTGTCCGATTTAGCCGACCAGATCAATGATAATGGCAAGGTCGCCAGCAACACCGTGAAAAAACAAATTCTGGAACTGCGCAAAAACCCCGAACTTTGCTCTTTGATGGCGGCAGAAATGGCGTCTGATAACAAAGATTATCTGGAACAATGCACAGGTCAGACAGCAGGCGCGACCGAATTATATATGGCCCATTTTATGGGGCCGGCGGGGGCCGGAAAATTTTTAAAAGCCATGGCTAAAAACCCCGATGCCAATGCCGCCGCCATGTTCCCGACCGCCGCAGCCGCCAATAAAGGCGTATTCTATGATAAATCAGGCAAAGCCAAATCACTGGAACAGGTCTATGCGCAGTTCGATAAAAAATTCTCGATTCTTGATTCCGACAACAGTTGCACGTCAACCGCTTCGACAACTTCAACACTATCCACAGAAACCTCTACGGCGAATGTACTGGCTGCCTTAACTCCGCGTGTTTCTGCGACACCTGCTGCTCCGCTTTACAGCAAGACCTCTTCCCTCTTTACCACCTCTGGAAAAGACACAGCCTCCGGAATATCTTCCAACTTCCCGACGCTGCGCTCCATCATCTCCCCCGTCGATGTCCTCGAACTCCTCAAAACTCAGGACGATAAACATTATAATTCCTAATCATTCCCCACATCAGCCTACGCCGCAGCGCGTTTCAGGCGGTCATTGATCGCAATGCCGATGCCGATATTCGGGACATCCATAACCGCGATACGGGCCGCATCCGACCCGTCCAGTATGCGCAGATAAGAAAATAAATTAGCGGCAGCTTCCAGTAAATCGCCGCTTTCAGACAGATTCATTTTTAAATCATCGGCCATATCCTTGACCGATCCACCGCCACGTAGCCCCATAAATTTTGTCGAACCGAAAGCCAGCAATGCCTCCCCCGCTTCGACATCTACGGCCCGTAATCTCAACGGTTTATTCGGCGCATAATGACGGAGGAGTTGTCCGGGGGAACGTGGTTTCTCGGTCGCTTCCAGTTCGTAAGTCACGGTGCAATCCAAACAATCGGCAATGTCTTCGGCGGTAATCGCACCGGCCCGTACGACCGCCACATCATCACCGGATAAATCAACAACCGTGGATTCCAATCCATATTGGGTGGCTCCGCCCGCCAAAATCACCGGCAATTTTCCGCCAAGGCTCGACAATACATGATGCGGGGCGGTGGGGCTTAATCCACCGGATGCATTGGCGCTCGGCGCGGCAATTGGAACCCCTGCCGCAGCGATCAAATCCAGCGCGACTTTATGGGACGGTACACGCAACGCAATCGTCGGCAAACCTGCACAGGCTAGATCGGAAATACGACCCGTGGCTTTGCGCGGTAAAATCATGGTCAACGGCCCCGGCCAGAATTTATCGGCAAGTGATAAGGCCCGATCATCAAATTCTGCTTCGGGCAATAGCATGTCTAACGATGCACCATGGGAAATGAGAGGGTTAAAATTCGGGCGGCCCTTGGCTTCATAAATTCTGGCAATGGCTTTGCCGTCATGGGCATTGGCGCCGAGTCCGTAAACCGTCTCGGTCGGAAAGGCAACCAACTCTCCCGCCCGTAATAAGCCGGCAGCTTTCTCCAGATTTTCGGGAGAAATCGTTAAAATCTGTGTCTTCATCATATCCATGAACGGGTTTTATCCCTAATCCACCCCTTTTCGCAACTCCTTGTTGTGAAATTGTTGAAATTTAAGGATAAAAACGCTACAAAAGTCCATCTCAAAGGACAAAAGACATGGCAGGAAAAGTAATAACGGTTGCCCAGCATAAAGGCGGGGCCGGTAAAACCACTCTCTCAACCCAGATTGCCGCCGCCTTGCAACAGGACGGGGTGGAAGTTCTGATGATCGATGTTGACCCGCAAGGTTCGACATCGGAATGGCACAAAGTCCGTTCCGAAACCTTGGGCCGCAAAAATAAAATTGTGCTGATGCAAACGCAGGGCTGGAAAATGATGCGCGAAGTCCCGCGCCTTGCCAAAGAATTCGACTATATCATCATCGACACCCCGCCCCATGCCGAAAGTGAATCGAGCATTGCCATTCGTCTGGCCGATCTGGTATTGATGCCGGTGCAACCGTCGCCGCTGGATGTCTGGGCCTGCGCACCGACCCTGAAAATCATCCTCTCCGAAAAACGTCCGCTGATGCTGGTCATGAACCGCGTACCGCCGAAATCAAATTTGAACAATGCCATCATGGATAATCTGGGACGCATGGGTATTCAGGTTGCCAAGCAATCACTGGGGAACCGCGTGTCTTTCGCTTCATCCATCATGCATGGGCTAGGCGTCGTCGAAAGCGACCCGCGCAGCACCGCTGCCGATGAAATCAACGCTCTCGTCAAAGAAATCAAAAAGAACAAGGCGTTCAAACCGGATAATCATAAAGCTGCCTAGCCAGACACTTTATGGATTTTGCCGCCCGTCATCGGTTTTTGAACGCCCGTTGTGGTGGGGTAGGATAATGGCAGTCCGAGAACAGATCGCACCGCGAGATAGGCGAAAGCCTCGGCCTCCAACGCGTCGCCATTCCACCCCAACGACTCCACAGGTTCGACGCTGCATTTTAATGCGCGGCGCAATCCCTGCATGATCGCGCCATTCAGACGTCCGCCGCCTGTCACATACCATGCGGATACGGGTTCGGGGAAATACCGGCTTCCCTGCGCAATTGACTGTACCGTAAACTCAGTGAGGGTGGCCACGGCGTCAGCCAACGGATAATTGGAAATATTTCTGACATCCCATGCCCCCCTGTCCAACGATTTTGGCGGGAGCTTTGCAAAAAACGGATGGGACAACCAGCGCGCCAAAATCTCGGCATCGGCTTTTCCCGACAATGCGATATCTCCATCTTTATCAAATCGCGCACCGCTAGCATTGAAAACCATATCATCGATCAGGGCATTGCCCGGCCCGCAATCAAAGGCCAGCAAATCCCCTTCATTGCGCCCCAGCCATGTGACATTCGATACCCCACCGATATTCAGGATCGCCACCGGAAATTGCAACTGCGATGAAAAGGCTCTGGCCCAATGATAAACGGGAACCAGTGGCGCGCCTTGCCCCCCTGCCGCGACATCATTGGTACGAAAATCATAGACGACATCAATCCCCGTCTCACGCGCCAGCATATCGCCCGCGCCTAATTGCCATGTAAATCGACGATCCGGATCATGGGTAATGGTTTGCCCGTGGAAGCCGATCAGGTCGATATTTCGAGCATCCAAGTCATGCGCCGCCATAAATTCCGCCACCGCATGGACATGCGCAAGGGTCAATTGCTGTTCGGCGTCATNNAAATCTTCGGGATACGGGACATAGGAAAACCCCAGCGGTCGCACATGCGCAATTCCATCCGTCTCGATCAAAGCAACATCCACCCCGTCCAGCGAAGTGCCGGACATCAGGCCGATAGCGTTGGAATATACGGACATTTTATGCACCTTTTCCCCTGTCATCCTGAGCAACGCGAAGGATCTCTCTTTTCAAAGCCCGAACTCTTCTTTAATCTGCGGATAACAGGAATAGAAATTTCTATGAACCATCATTACTACATCTATATGATGACAAACAAGTCACATGCTGTCCTTTATACGGGCGTGACCAATAATTTATCGCGCAGATACTATGAGCATCAGAATAAGCTACTCGAAGGCTTTACCAAAACTTACAATGTTACAAAACTTGTTTATTTCGAATATTTCACAGACATTACCTACGCCATTGCACGCGAAAAGCAGATAAAAGGCTGGAAACGCGCCAAAAAAGATGCTTTGATAGAAATATTAAACCCTGAATGGCGTGATTTATCTTCTGACTTGTAAGAGAGATTCTTCGCTACGCTCAGAATGACAGATAATTGAGATAAGACATGACCACATTTAAATCGGATTTTTTGAATATTATGCAGGAACGCGGGTTTATTCACCAATGTTCCAACTTTGACGGGCTGGATGCGCTTTTGGCATCAGGCAGCCAAAGTGCATATTGCGGGTATGACCCGACGGGGAAAAGTCTGCATGTCGGTCATATGGTATCGATGATGATGCTGCACTGGTTCCAGAAATGCGGTCATAAGCCCTATACTCTGGTCGGCGGTGCAACGGCAATGATTGGTGATCCGTCATTTAAGGATAAGACACGCCCGTTGCTGACGATTCCTGAAATCGATGCCAATATTGCCAGCATCCAACAAAGTTATTCCTCTTTCATCCACTACGGCAACGGCAAGTCCGATGCGGTGATGGTCAATAATGCCGACTGGATTCTGAAACTGAATTACATGGAATTCCTGCGCGATTACGGAACGATGTTTACCGTCAACCGCATGTTGTCGTTTGACTCCGTCAAACTGCGCCTTGAACGCGAGCAACCACTGACCTTCCTTGAATTCAACTATATGATTATGCAGGGCTATGACTTCCTGCACTTGCACCAAACCCATGGCATCTCTTTGCAACTTGGCGGATCTGACCAATGGGGCAATATGATTAACGGTGTTGATCTGGCACATAAGAAAATCGGCAAAGAATTATTTGTCCTGACAGTGCCGCTGATTACCACCGCATCGGGTGCCAAAATGGGCAAAACCGAAGGCGGGGCGGTATGGCTGCGCGCCGATATGACATCGCCCTACGATTACTGGCAATTCTGGCGCAATACCGAAGACGGCGACGTGGGCAAATTCCTGAAACTATTCACCCTGTTGCCGATGGACGAAATTGCGCGGCTGGAAAAACTGGATGGTGCCGCGATCAACGATGCCAAAAAAATTCTGGCATTCGAATGTACCAGAATCCTGCATGGCGAGGCCGCGGCCATTGACGCTGCGGAAACCGCACGGAAAACGTTTGAACAGGGCGGCGTCGGCGACAATCTGCCGACCATTACCATCACCGAAGACGACCTGAAAACAGGTGTCACCGTGATTGATGCGCTGCGCATGGCTGGACTGGTCGAGAGTAACGGCGAAGCCAAGCGCCTGATTCAAGGTGGCGGGGCAAAGGTCAACGATCAGGGCGTGACCGATGGTACGATCTTATTGACGATTGCTGACCTGACAAATGACGGTTATATCAAATTGTCATCGGGTAAGAAAAAGCATGCTCTCATTCGTACAGCATGACAAGCTCTAATTATTATAGGCTCTTTTTTTGACAGGTTGTATTGGCCTGTCATCATCCGAGGAATTATCTTCGAATATATTTTTATTGCTCTCGAAGAAAATCGACCTTAAGAAACCGGGCGTTAAAACCGAAAGCGGATTGAGGAAGACAGTCGGGTCATTCGATTTTCCTGTCATGGCATAAGTCGCAGCAATGACCCCGCCATCCTTACCGCCGGTCAACAGGTTACCGATCAATGGGATTTTGCTGAACAAACCGTTAATTTCGGACATCGGCACGAAAGTACCGCTGACATCGATGCTTCCTTTATCCTGATTGATATTGCCGCCAAACGTCAGGCCGATGGATGCCCCCGCGGTGCGTCCGTTGCGCAGGGCGATGACACGTCCCGATTTCGTTTCTTTCCATTCAAAGTCAGTTTTCAGATTTTCAAACTCGATGCCTTTGTTCTGAAGAAGTTCCGTCAGTCCGGACAAAGAAAATAAATTAATCAATTTTGCCAATATCGGCGCGCGTATGACGGTAAAATTTTTGATGATGCCGCGGCCTGTTATATCATTGATCCCGCCACCTTTGATTTGTGTGCCGCGAATATCCATCTGGCCGCCGATCATCTGGTCATATAAATCGAGCGCCTTTAATGCGCCGCCGGCATTATCGGATTTTATCTGCAATTTTGTCTGGCCTTTTTCATCAGGCGTTAAAGAAACCGATACTTTCCCGCCCGGGAAATTGCCGTTCAGATCAAGAAACGCGACATCTCCGGCGGCGGTCGTTTTCAAAGATACGTTTGGCGATAACAACAGATGGTCGGCCTTATCTCCGGTTTTCATCTGCGCGACCTTGACCGTGGCATTGACGATAGAAGTGTCGGGAGAACGATCTTTATCCGCCCCGCCGCTTAAAAACGGGCGCGCATCCAGTTGCTTTCCGGTAATGACGACATCGAAAACATCCGGTGATGTCTGTGTGAAATCAAGGGCGAAATTATTCGCGCCCGCCAATGTCACGTTTGAAAATTTTCCGCTTTTGACATCGTTTTCTTTGCCAACACGACCGAACGCAATATTTCCCGTGGCATTGCCGCCTTTATCCGCTCCATTTTTGTCAATGGTGATTTTCAAATCTTTGACATGGCGCACTTCACCTTTTTGAATCAGGATATTGGCAGTGGCCTGACCACCCTGCCCTGTTTTCTTTTTATATTTGAACGGAGAAAATTGCAGCGTAATAGGTGTCAAATCGGCATTGATCGCAACGGTTTCGTCATCATTTTTATTTTGCTGATATTCAACCGTCACCGGTACATCGCCATCCATAAATTGATCCAGATGAACGCCGAATTTTTCACGAAGCGCTTTATTGGCGATGATATTGGCCTTGGCACTACTTAAAAATGGAGCCGTCGCGGGGTCGATATATTGTAGATAAGTCAAATCGATCGGTTGATGATTCAATGCCCCCTTCCCCGATACGCTCACCGCGCCATCCTTAACGATCAGGCTATATGGGCCACCGGTCAAATCCATCCCATGCACGATGGCCGGCAATAATACATCATTCAATTTGGCATCGACCACAACTTTTACATCATCTTTCGGCAAGTCTTTCAACGCCGGAAAAACCACTTTGGCATTTAATGTGGTTGTCCCTTTTACTTTAGCCGGATCAATACCAACCTGTTCGCCCAGATTGATCGGATCAAGATGGATATAATCCAGAACCGTCGATACATTGCCGCCTAAATCCGCATCGATCACCACGTCACCGACTGCTGTGGGGTGGGTCAGATGGGTGATACTCACCTTTGCGCGACTGACATCCATATCACCCAGTTTTCCCGACTGAATGTCCAACATCAGCGTATCGTTCTTCAAACGGGCGGTGCCTTTGGCATTGGTTGCGGGATATAAAGGCGGCTGATAATCGGCGGTCAGATTCTCGAATGCCCATGACGCGTCCAATTCTTCCGGATTCACATTGGCAATGTTATTCAGATCAATCGGGACATAGACACTGAAATTGGTAATTTTCGCGCCACTCAATCGTTTGACCAGCCAATCGGCGGCAATGCTGTCCTTCATATTATCAGGCCATAAATTGTGGATCTCGTCAAAAGTCAGTTCGGGAACCTGCAACGTCAATCCGAAGATATAAGACGTATCGGATGCGACTTTCTCTCCCTTCAATTGCAAAGTACGGTTATTGATATCGATATGCGTATCATGCAACATGATCTTATTGGATTGCTTATCATAAGAAATATGCGCTTCCAGTTTGGAAAATTTCAGCGGTGATTGATACAGACCATCCAGACTAAATTGCCCCTGATCCGATGCAATATCGCCCTCCAGTTTCAACAGATTCCAATCCTTATCCAAAGATGCTTCGGTCTTGCTCTTGACGATAAACTCCAACCCTTTCTGGCTTTGAACGGGCAGGAATAAACGAGCCAAAGTCGAAATATTGATCTTGTCAATCTCGCTATAGAATTGAACAGATTTATCTTCAGGGGATCTGACCACCAGAAAAGACAGATTGGTGGGAGAATCTTTTCCTTCTTGATAACGGGCTTCCATCGTGAACTGATTTTCTTCACGTAACAATTCAAAATCCAGATCGGGAATATTCCACCCCGCGCCAGATTCTTCGTCGATAATCACGATATGCGCATTATCGACGGAAAATCTTTGCAGTTTTGAAAGTGGCTGGATCTGCGGGTAATCGGGGAGCGTCCCCCCTTGAAATAAAGCCTCGCCCAGTTCTTTGAAAGTCGTTTTGACATCTGCCGATGAAGTAGCAAGGGCCGTGTCATTTTGCGGTGTATTATTGACCAGCAAATGCACACCACCATTTTTCGCACGATATAATTTGATTGTTGCATCTTTCACGATGACGGCCTCGGGGTGAATCTTGCCGATAAATAACGGAGCCTTGGCAATACGGATACCCAATTGCGGAACGTTTAAAACAGGTTTGGAATTCTCGGATAATTTGACACCGCTCAGCCCGATTGAAATCGGCCCGTTAAATTCTGGCCATTCGGCAACGATGCTGTCAAAATGGAAATCCGTCGTCTGGTCAGGCGACACCAACGCCTCTTTCACGGCATCGGCGGCAAAAGTGATATCGACCGGCCCCTGCGAAAATTTCCAGAACAAAACACACATCGTCGCCAGTAACAGCAGGACGAGTGCCACCAGTATTTCAAAAAATACAAGCGTGGTACGATGGCAAAATTTCAGGACAGGGATAATCATCAGAATTATTTATATGGGTTGCGGTGATAGAACTTGACTTGAGTCGGAATTGGTACAATTTTTACACAAAAGAGAACGGAAAGGAACATCAAATGCCGTTGAATATTGGCGACAAAGCCCCGAATTTTAAAGCCGAATCCGACACAGGCGAAACTTTTTCGCTTTCGTCCCTTAAAGGTAAGCCATTTGTGCTTTATTTTTACCCGAAAGATGACACGTCCGGCTGCACCGCCGAAGCTTGCAGTTTCACCGAAAATATCAAAGCTTTTGATAAATTGGGCGTGACCGTTCTGGGCGTATCGAAAGACAGTCTCGAAAAACACGCAAAATTCCGTAAAAAATACGATCTCAAATTCCCTCTCCTCTCCGATGCCGATGGCACATTGTGCGAAGCCTATGAGACATGGATCGAAAAATCCATGTATGGCCGCAAATATATGGGCATCGACCGCGCCACGTTCTTAATTGACGCCGACGGCAAAATCCAATCCCTCTGGCGCAAAGTCAAAGTCCCGGGCCATATTGAGGCGGTATTGGAAGCGGTAAAAGAAGTGGCTTAAGTTGCATCCCTCACTTATCATCCCGACGAAAGCCCGGGAGTGGTTCCGTTCATAAACAGAATGACACAACCACGAAGACACGAAGGTCACAAAGAATCACAAAGTTTTTTTGTGTCATACTTGCTCGGTGGTAACAATAAAAGTAAAAAATCTTAGTATTCTTAGTGTGCTTAGTGGTTCAGAAAATTTTTCACTCCCCTATTTCTATTCAGGATTCCGGCTGAGAAAAACTTTGTGATTCTTTGTGACCTTCGTGTCTTCGTGGTTGAAGAGCTTTTTAAACGCACAAAAAATCCGGCTTTCGCCGGATTTTTCATTCAAAAACTTAAGCCGCTTTCTTCCGCGCTTTTTTCTCTTCGACCGGTGCCTCGACCAGTTTCGGCATACCGACCATTTGGCCCACGCTGCGCATATTCATGTATTCATGGATATGGTCGATCATCACATCGACTTGGTCGTTGTAGAAATGATTGGCGTTCGGAATGACGCGATAATCAACTTTGATTCCTTTTTGCGCATTCAGGCGTTCGACCACTTTTTGAACGGCAGGTTCGGGAATAATATTGTCGCGTTCCCCCTGAATAATCAGACCCGATTGCGGACAAGGGGCAAGGAAGCTGAAATCAATTTCATTGGCTGGTGGTGATACGGCAACAAAGCCTTTGATTTCCGGACGGCGCATCAGGAGTTGCATCCCGATCCATGATCCAAAAGCGAAACCCGCCACCCAGACATACGGGGCATTGGGGTTCAAAGCCTGCATCCAGTCGAGCGCGGCAGCGGCATCGGACAATTCGCCTTCACCTTTATCATAGACGCCCTGACTTTCACC
>DMIT01000226.1:11050-12660 GCA_003452275.1 Rhodospirillaceae bacterium
GAATAGGGAATACGGTGATTCATGCTGCCGCCCCTGTCCGGTGCGGGGTGCAAGATGAGCGCCAAAGGGGCGTTCGGCATCTTGGAATGAGAATAGCGCGCTTCCATACGTCCGGCTGGGCCGTTAATGATAATACCTGGCATTGTTTCCCGTTAAACTCTTGTTATTGTTATCTTGTTTTCCGACTTATAGAACATTCGCACAATAAATGTCCAATAGTTTCTCATAACATATTGATTTTATTGTGGATATTTTGTATTTCAAGTCTTGATGAAACAGGAATTTACCTACCTCGACCATAATGCAACCACCCCCATCCGTCCATCGGCAGTGGCGGCGATGACGTCTGTGTTGGCCTCAACCGGGAACCCGTCATCGGTTCACCATTTCGGACGCGTGGCGCGTAAGCAGATCGAAGACGCCAGAAAGGCCATCGCCGCGACCTTGGATGTGTCGCCCGGGCAAGTGTTTTTCAATTCCGGTGCCACCGAGGGAAACAATACCATCATCAAAGGATTTTCAGGGAAAGCCATTCTGGTTTCCGCCACCGAACATCCATCGGTGATTGATGCGGGGGTGACCTGCGATCTTATTCCGGTCAAACCATCCGGCCTGATCGACCTTGATCTGTTTGATAAAATGGCACGTGAGCAACCGCCGGCGCTTGTCTCGGTGATGCTGGTCAATAATGAAACCGGCGTGATCCAACCGGTGGCGGACATTGCGAAGATCGCAAAATCTGTCGGGGCCCTCGTCCATTGCGACGCGGTGCAAGGGTACGGGCGCATCGCCTTCACCCGCGAATCTCTGGGCGTCGATTTTCTGACTTTATCGTCCCATAAAATCGGCGGGCCGCAAGGGGTCGGGGCATTGGTTATGGCGGCGGGCCGAACCCTTCCGAAACTGCTTGAGGGCGGCGGGCAGGAACGCAGGTCACGCGCCGGAACCGAAAACACCGCGGGCATCGCCGGATTCGGCGTGGCGGCAACAGAAGCCGTGGCAGATATTGTAAAATTCCAGCAACTATCCCTCTTGCGCGACCGCATCGAAACAGAGATTTTAAAATCGCCCCGCGTTAAAATTTACGGACAAAACGCCCCGCGCGTTGCCAATACCATCTGCTGTACGGTGGACGGCCTGACCAGCGATACCTTGCTGATGGCATTCGACATCGAAGGCATCGCGGTCAGCAGCGGTTCGGCCTGTTCCAGCGGCACTGTCAAAATATCCCACGTATTAAAAGCCATGGGCCTCAACAGCACCCGCCAATCCGCAGCCTTACGCATCTCACTCGGCCATACAACGACCGAACGCGATATTGAACAATTTATCACCGTGTGGAATACATTGCGGGCCAGATTATTAAAGGATTAAATCATGCCACATATTCATTTCTTCCAGATTGACGGAACCACCATCACAGTCGATGCCCCCATCGGATTATCGGTCATGGAAATCGGTGTCAAACATTCCATGGATAAAATTGACGGGGCCTGCGGCGGTTCTCTCGCCTGTGCCACCTGCCATGTCTATGTCCATCCCGACTGGTGGGACAAAGTCCTGCCCGACGAAGGGGACGTTTCCGAAGAAGAAGAAGACATGCTCGACCT
>DMIT01000026.1 GCA_003452275.1 Rhodospirillaceae bacterium
CCTCAAAAAGGAGGATATCGCTGGAATGATGTGGATGCCGGTACCTGTGGTTATTCCAATCCAGCCTATGAGTATTCCAACTGCGAATGCGGTGGAGCCCGATATAATCAGGTCGAGAAAAGCCCAAGCGACTATCCTGCAGGCAATGGCGGAGATAATGCCATTCATCCATATTGTTATGCTGGAATAGGAACTCGCAATGTCGAAGACCCACCCGGAACAATTGTCTTGGCAAATGTACCGTGGAAAAATCAGGTTACAAAAACGACAACAAACTCTTCCTGCTCCAGCACAACATCGGTTGTTGACGAAGCCCAGTTCTCGCCTGCGGCTTACAACTGGGTCAGTGATGCTCCGCCTACGGCCATGGGGGTTACAACCATTCCTACCGGTGCTTTCCAGATGGGAACAGGATGTACGTGCCAGACATACGCAGCAGCAACCTTCAGAGCCAACCAAGTCTGTTATCAAACGGTTGGTGGCGGACGTTACAATCTTTATCGCTGCGGATGTAGAAACTACTAGGCATGTCATGCCCTATCAAAAAAAGAAGCCGGTCAAAGCCGGCTTTTTTATAGCTGTTTGAGGAGCATCAGGCAAAGGCGGTCGTCAATTGGGCGCATATCGCCGGGTTGGACGGGGATGCGTTCGAATACCGCGCCATTGCCATCCGGCATATAGCCCATCCGGTGATAAAGGCGTTGGGCAGAACCGAAATGTCCCAAAACACCCACCCCGATGCCGATATCGGTAAAGGATAAGTGCCTAGCCTCGCCCTCGCACGCCGCAATTATCTGTTCCCCGATTCCCTGACGTCGCAAATCGGGATGCACGAAAATATCCTGAATTTCGGGGATATTCAGCCGCAAAAAAGGCGCATATTGCGGAAAGAAATTCAAATGGGCATAGCCCACCAGAGACGAGTCCTGAAAGGCCAGAAGAATGATCCGTTTTTTATCCCTTTGTTCCTGAAAGGCCGTTTCGAAATAGCGGGGTTCAATTGCATGATTGCCCTGTGCGGCCAATTGGTTCAAGGCGGGAAGATCGGTCTGTTCACATAGTTTAAGGGATAATTGCATCGCCACGGGACGGACTCCATTTCAGGCCATAGACCGGTAAAACAACTGGTGCTGCCGAGAAGGATTGAACTTCCGACCCCGTCCTTACCAAGGACGTGCTCTACCACTGAGCTACGGCAGCATCTTGCGAAGCGGGTTTTGTTTACAATATTCAAAAGAGGATGTCACCCATTTTTTAGAGAAAATACAAAAAAACTTCTAAAAATATCCAACACTCCGAACTTGGTAAAAAATCAATTTTTTCTTGACATACACATGCCATAACGTACAAACTGCCCCTACTGAAGCGGGATTTGAGGGGTAGCTTGCACCGCTTTATAATAAATTGCTAAAGCACTATGGCTCATTTCCATACACCCCAATAAAAACAAACTCGTTTTATGAGGGTATAACTATGAGCCGGAATCCTGATTCTGTAGCATCTCTGTCACCTGTTTTTTCTGTCCGCAGCCATGCCAACGACTCTTCGCCGCGACGCCGCGAAGTGATCGCCGTTGTCATTTTGATGGATAATGCCGAAGCAACCGAGAAACATTTCCGCGCGTTACTTGAACAGGCCGCGCCGAATGCCGATATTATCATGTGTCGCATGGAATGTGCCGAAGCGGATCTAGACAAAGAAAACCCCCATTATTTTAAAGATAAAACCAGATATCTCCTCAGAGAGCATATCCAGAAATGGCAAGACGTGATCGGCGTCCAACATCTGGATCAGGTGATCGTCACCGGTATTAACCGTGGCAGCCTGTCGTACGCAGAATTGGAAACAGAATATCCATTATTCTGGAATGAATTTAAATCGCTTATGCATCAGATTGATGCCACCACCACGTCCGGACAAACCGGACATGGCTTTCTGGTGTGCTGGGCGGCTATCGCGGGCGCCTATGTACTGGAAGGCGTAAAGAAAAATATCTATCCGAATAAATTATACGGAGTTTACGATCATCAGATTGTTGAACCGCGCCATGAGTTGCTGACAGGATTAGGCGGGTGCAATTTCAGGATTCCCCATTCCCGATTCTCTTATATGGATGAAACCGAATTGACGACAGCGATTGAAAGAGCCGAGGGGCGTGTTATCCTACGCGGCCCTGACGGCCCTGCGCTCTGGACCATGCATCATGACCGCATTGCTGCCATTATCGGCCACCCTGAATATGGCGAAAGCACCCTTCAAAACGAATATAAGCGTGATCGAGCCAAATTCAGGGAACAAACGGGCGACCCAGATGGCGACATCCCTGTTCCTGAAAATTATGAATATGGCAGCGAGGAAACCAGTAATGACTTTAAATATTTGAAGAAGACTTTGTCTCCGACTTTCTATCATAATCTGGTTAGACTGGCGATCCAACGTAAAAACGAAGCCAATGCACGAGAGGAAATTGAAAAAAACCAGTCATCCGAAGTCCCGAATGGCCTACTGCATTTTGCTTTTCAGGCTTAATGACTTGTAAAATCTGCGGGAATCCCCTATTCATAAGGGGATTTTGCTTTATCAAGGATGTGAAGAATGAGTGACTGGACACCTGCGAGCTGGAGAACTAAACCGGCCAAACAATTACCGACTTACGGGGACAATAATCCGAAGCTGGCCGCTGCCGAAGCGGAATTGTCCAAAATGCCTCCTTTGGTCTTTGCGGGTGAAGCCCGTACCCTTAAATCGCAATTGGCTGAAGCCGCCCATGGGCGCGCATTCGTGTTGCAGGGAGGGGATTGCGCCGAAAGCTTTGCCGAATTCGGCGCGAACAAAGTCCGCGATACGTTCCGTGTATTGATGCAGATGGCGGTTGTGATGACATTTGCGGGGTCACTCCCCGTTGTCAAAATGGGACGCATGGCGGGCCAGTTTGCCAAGCCGCGTTCCGAAGATACCGAAACGCGCGGCGATGTGACATTGCCAACCTATCGCGGCGATATTATCAACGGCATCGATTTCACTGCCGAGGCGCGTATTCCCGACCCGTCGCGCATGATCCGCGCCTATCATCAATCATCCGCGACCTTGAATCTGTTACGCGCTTTTTCAACGGGGGGCTATGCCGACCTGCACCGCATCAATCAATGGAACCTTGATTTCGTGCGCGACACATCGTCATCCGAAAAATACCAGAAATTATCAGAGCGCATCGAACAAGCACTTGATTTCATGACCGCCGTTGGTTTGACCAGCCAGTCCGTCCCGCATATTTTGAAACAGACCGAATTCTATACTTGTCACGAAGCATTGTTATTGCCATACGAACAGGCGCTAACCCGCGTCGATAGCACATCCGGCGAATGGTATGATTGTTCCGGCCATTTTGTATGGATTGGCGCACGCACCAATCAGGAAGACCATGCGCAAGTGGAATTCGCGCGCGGCATTCAAAATCCGTTAGGCATGAAATGCCCACCGAATTTGACGACAGATTCCCTGCTGCGCTTGATTGACACTTTAAATCCGGATAACGAAGCCGGCCGTTTGACCCTGATCTCACGCATGGGTGCGGGCAAAGTATTCGACAATCTGCCCAAACTGGTACAGGCTGTGAAGAACGAAGGCCGCATTGTGACCTGGGTCTGCGACCCTATGCATGGTAACACTATGAAATCCGCCAGCGGTTATAAAACCCGCCGTTTTGACGATATCATGAGCGAGGTCAAGGACTTCTTCGCCGTTCACAAAGCCGAAGGCACCAACCCCGGTGGCGTTCACGTCGAAATGACCGGTCAGGATGTCACCGAATGCACCGGCGGTATCGTGGACGTTACCGACGAAGATTTGTCCAACCGTTATCATACCCATTGCGATCCGCGTCTGAATGCCGCGCAAGCTTTGGAATTGTCTTTTCTTGTCGCCGATGAATTGAAATCCATCCGCAAGGACAGAAAAGTCGCCCAATTGAATCTTGCCGCAGAATAAAGAATAGAGAATTTAAATGGGACGTACCCCTAGCCTTCGCCTGACGATTGCGCAAGTAAATCCAACCGTCGGCGATATTGATGGCAATGTTGACAGGATCATATCCGTTTGGACAAAATATGATGCCGACACGGATTTGATCGTCTTTCCTGAATTGACGGTCACGGGTTATATGCCCGAAGATTTATTATTAAATAACGGTTTCATCGCGCATATTGAAACGGCCATTGCCACATTGGTGCAAACATCCGTAATGATGAAAAGCGCCATTCTGATCGGCGCGCCCGCGCGCGATAGAACGGAATTATTCAATGCGGCCTATTTGATCGAAGCCGGAAAAATCCTGTCCATCACTCATAAAGTGGAATTACCCAACTATGGCGTGTTTGACGAAAAGCGTTATTTCACATCGGGGACACGCCCTGAACCTGTTGATTTCCGCGACCATACATTAGGCATCATGATTTGCGAGGATATGTGGTTTCCGAATGTCGCGGATTATCTATCCGCGAAATCAGCCGATCTGTTTATCGTACTGAATGGCAGCCCGTACGAACCGCACAAGCAATCTATCCGCATTCAACATGCACGGGCGCGGGTGATGCAGGCCGGCATTCCCCTGCTCTATACCAATCAGGTCGGCGGGCAGGATGATCTGGTATATGACGGGGCCAGTTTTGCATTGAATGCGGATGGCGACATCATTTTGCAATGCGAGGAATTTATCGAAGAATTCCAGACCTTTTCATTCGCCAATGGCCGCGCGGTGATTCATCCGCAGCATCCGGAGACAGAAAGCCTATATCAAGCTGCTATGCTGGGGTTACGCGATTATATGCGCAAAACCGGACAGTCAAAAATCATTATCGGCATGTCAGGCGGAATTGACTCTGCACTATCTGCGGCGATTGCCGCCGATGCGATTGGCGCAGATAATGTGAGCTGTGTCATGATGCCATCAGCCTTCACATCAAAAGAAAGCATTGATGATGCGGTTGATTGTGCCACCAAAATCGGTACAAAATTCGACACCATCGCCATCATAGGAATGGTCGACCAATTCATGACCGACTTGCCGGATATATCGGGTTTAGCGCACGAGAATTTACAGGCGCGTCTGCGCGGGGTCATTTTAATGACCCTTTCCAACCAGCATGGCGCGATGGTTTTGACCACCGGCAACAAATCGGAAATGGCATGCGGATACGCGACATTATACGGGGATATGTGCGGCGGCTATAACGTCCTGAAAGACCTGTATAAAACCCAAGTTTACAATCTTGCCCACTGGCGCAATGGCGCAAAGCCCGTCGATGCATTGGGAAGTGACGGCGAGATCATCAGCCGGAGCATCATCACCAAAGCCCCGACCGCCGAACTGCGCCCGAACCAGAAAGATCAGGATAGTTTGCCGCCCTATGATGAACTGGATTCTATCCTGATGGGATTGATCGAGGAAGATTTATCGCCTGAGCAAATGGCCGCACGTGGTCATAATCCGGAAATGGTGGCAAAAGTTTCACGTCTGCTTAAATTATCCGAATATAAACGCCGCCAGTCTGCACCGGGGGCAAAATTATCATCACGCGCTTTTACACGGGAACGGCGTTATCCGATTGTTAACGGGTATGTATCTTAAACGATTGGATGTCCGTCTGTCCGCACGCTGATTCCCGTCGGTTCTACCCCGTATGACCGCACCATATCGACGACATCCCGTGTGGCTTCGTGCAGATTGTCATTATCCGTTGACCGTAATACCAATGCCAGCCCCATTGTCCCCGAACGGAAATGCGGATAACTGCCGATATCGACCGTTGCGAACTTGTTTTGAATATTGCCCAGTGTTTCGGCAATTTTGCTTTCCGGCAAGTCACACGAAACCGTGTTGGACAAATAAGGTTTGCCGGATGCCAGATTGGGCAGAATATTATCAAGCATTCCCTGCATAATGCGCGGAACACCCGCCATCACATACACATTGTCCATCTGGAATCCCGGCGCGCCGGATACGGGGTTCTCAATCAATGTCGCCCCGACCGGCACATGCGCCATGCGCAATCTGGCAGTCGTTAATTCAGACTCGCTTTTATAATAACCAAGCAATATTTCACGCGCTTCGGCATTGAGAGGGCAATCCACTCCAAATGCTTTTGCAATACTCGCAGACGTAATGTCATCATGAGTCGGGCCGATGCCGCCGGTGGTAAATAAATAGGCAACTTTGCAACGTAATTCATTGACCGCCTGAATAATCGCATCTTCGATATCCGGCACCACACGTACTTCCAGCAAGCGAATGCCCTGATCGGACATTTTTGTGGCAATCCAATTGATATTGATATCCTGCGTTCTTCCGGACAGAATCTCGTTTCCGATAATCACCAAAGCTGCGGTCAATTTTTTGTCCATAATCCTAATTACCTTGATAAAATAAGCCGACTGCGTTAAGTCTTAAGATATGTGAATAATTGCAAGATTACAAATGGAAAACGTCAAGTGAAAGACCAGATTTTGAAGAATAAAGAGAATAAAAACGGCATCGAAATTCATCCTGAATCAGACTTTGCAGGGATGCGTCGCGCGGGGCAATTGGCTGCCGAAGTTCTCGATATGATCACAGAGCATGTTCAGGTCGGCGTCACCACGGACGAATTGAACACGCTTTGCCATGATTACATTACCAAGCATGAGGCGATCCCTGCTCCCCTCAATTATCGCGGCTTCCCGAAATCTATTTGTACATCCATCAACCATGTGGTTTGCCACGGCATCCCCGGCCCCAAAAAATTAATGGATGGCGACATCCTGAATATTGATGTCACCGTCATTCTGGATGGATGGTACGGCGACACCAGCCGTATGTATGCTGCCGGAAAACCGAATGTAAAGGCGCAACGGCTGATGGATGTGACCTATGAATCAATGATGGCGGGCATTGAAGTTGTCAAACCGGGAGCAAGTCTGGGCGACATCGGGCGCGCCATTCAAAAAATTGCCGAAGGGGCGCGTTTTTCCGTTGTCCGTGATTTCTGTGGTCATGGTCTGGGGCGCACCTTTCATGCCGAGCCGCAGGTTTTGCATTATTACCATCCTGAACTGGACAATATTATTCTGGAACCGGGCATGTTCTTTACCATTGAACCGATGATTAACACCGGCACTTATGAAACCAAAGTATTGTCGGATGGATGGACAGCCGTTACGCGTGACAAAGGTCTGTCGGCGCAGTTCGAACATTCGCTGGCAGTCACCGAAAGCGGATATGAAATATTCACCCTGTCCCCTAAAGGATTCAACAAACCACCTTATCATTCATAAGAGTTTTTAAAATGGCTGACCAAAAAATTTATAAACCTCGCCCCATCACCGGATTCCCTGAATGGCTTCCCGAAGTCCGCCGCGTGGAACAGCAGTGGATGGATCATATCCGCAAGATATTCGAATCTTACGGTTTTTGTTCTATCGAAACACCGTCAGTCGAGGAAATCGACGTATTGAGCGCCAAAGGCGAAGTCGATAAAGAGATTTATGTTCTGGAACGCCTGCACAAAGACGAAAACGAAAAGTCGGATGCGCGTCTGGCACTCCATTTTGACCAGACGGTTCCCCTCGCCCGTTATGTAGCCCAGCATTTCAATGAACTGGATTTTCCGTTCAAACGTTACCAGATGCAGCGCGTCTGGCGTGGAGAACGTCCACAGGCCGGACGTTTCCGTGAATTTTATCAATGCGATATCGACGTGATCGGCGTTGATAGTGTTCCCATCCATTTTGATGGTGAACTGGCGGCGATCATGGTTGATATTCTGCGTGGCCTGAATATCGGGCCATTCCAGATGCAAATCAGTAACCGCAAAATCCTCATGGGATTGTGTGAAGGTCTGGGCATTACCGACACTCTGCCTGTCACGCGCGCGATTGATAAGATTGAGAAGATCGGCGTGGACGGTACGCGAAAACTACTGGTCGAAGCCAACATCCCCGCCCAGCATATCGAAACGCTCATCAAGCTGGCGACGATCAAAACGGAAAATGAATCCTTCGTGGAACAAGTTCTGGCCCTTGGCGTATCCAGCCCGACATTGGCAGAGGGAATTGCCGAGCTGGCATCCGTCATGGCGCAATTGACCCATATTGAACGCGGTTATGTTGTCGCCGATTTATCCATCGTGCGCGGTCTGGATTATTACACGGGGACAGTTTATGAAACCAAGCTTCTTGAAAACCGCGATTTCGGATCAATCTGTTCCGGCGGACGATATGACGATCTTGCAGGCAGTTATATCAACAAGCATTTGCCGGGAGTCGGTATTTCTATCGGCCTGTCACGCTTGTTTGATTATATGCGCCTTAACAACAAACTGGGTGATCTGACCCGCAAATCCCCCACTGATATTCTGGTTTGCGTCCCGTCTGATGAAAAGCGCGTTGAAGCCGCTTCTATCGCCAAAATTCTGCGTGATCGCGGGCTGAATGTCGAACTCTATCATTCGTCACAGAAAATCAAAAAACAAATGGAATATGCTGTGCGCAAAGGCATCCCGTTCGTGTGGTTCCCGCCATTCGAAGACAGGAACACGCATGAAGTTAAAAACATGGTGACGGGCGAACAATTACCATCCGACCCGCATATCTGGTCAAAATAGGACAAGCGCATGAAAAATTTTCTTCTGTTTTGTTCCACCTTTGCGCTGTCGGCGCAGGTATGGGCGGCGCCTTATACTTACAGTCCTTATAACTGCGAATTTCAGATCACCTTTCCTGAAAAACCATTCATCGAAAAAAAATGTGAGAAAAATGCCGCCAATTGCGTCGAAGTCGCGAGTTATACAAAAGCGGTCGGCGTGGATGCATCCACACGTTTCCGCGTAACTTGCAACCCGGTTGCCGCCGGTGAGGTCACGAAATATACCACCGAGATTATCGAAGAGACATTAAACCAGTTGGTCAAGTCCAACAATCTCATTCCTTATAATTCGCAATCATCCGACAAGAACGGGTATAAAAGCGCATCGACCATCAGCCTGTCCGAACGGGATGGGAAACCATTGATTTATAACGGGCAAATCTGGCTTGGCCAGACATCCATGTTCACGGTCGAAGCAGAAATGATCGGCCATCAAAATGACGAAATACAAAAAACATTTGCGTCCATCCTGAAGAGTGCCTATCCCAAAAACCTGAAACCTGCCGAAGAAGCCCCGAAACAATAAACCCCTCCTGATCGCGGGAGAGGTTTATCAGATTTTATTTTATCTGTTATCCCTAATGATCGCGGGAATTGCGTCCGGCAATTTCGCACAATGTTTTGTACAGCTTGCCGATATCGCTGGTCGAGAAAACGGATGACAACAAATCGCCGTAATCATTGGCCTGCGCCTGTTCCAGCAATTCTTCGTACTGGCGGATAAAACGCAGGACATAGGTTCTGAATTCCCCGTCATCGATAAATTTACGCTGCGATTTATCCATCGGCATCCGCGGAGCCAGATCAACCAGATGACGCACATAGGCCGACACATCACCTTTTTGATAGCTGCGCAAGACACGCACGTCCAATTCACCCTCCATATGGCGCGATACATCCACCGCCAGCGAATAGAGGCTTTCAATCACGAATTTAGCAGAACTCAGGAAGGTTTCGCGTTCTGTTTTGGACTGCACATCTTTGACGTTCTGCATTTGGGTGGTCAGACCATTGACGGTGTTACGTAATGTATTGCCCTGTTCCACAAACCCTGCTACGGCGTCATCCACTGCTTCGATGGTAATGCGGGCCACGCGCCCCAGAACATTTGTGCCTTCTTCCAATCGTAGGCCGGCGTTCTCGATGTCATCTATCACCGCATGACTGGACTGTTTCATTTCATTGGCCTTGATGGATAATTTCATGGTTGCCGCAGAAATATGATCCACGATATCCGACGAATGGCTGGCAATCAGACTTGCCTGTTCACGCAAACCATCGCTGTAATTACGGGTATGATGAGTGGAGGCTTTCAAATATTCTTCAATCTCTTTGGTACGAATGGACAACGTATCCCCCGATTTTTGAAGCTCCAGCAAAGAGGACTTTGACGTGCTGACCAATTTATCAGATTCCTGCTGGATAATAGCAACGATACGGGCTGCCTTATGCAGAGTTTGTTCACCCAATAAGGACATGCGGTGTCCTTCTTCGGTATATTGGCGGGCAACATCCATAATCCGCGAGGTGACAATATTTGTTTTTTCATCCAGAACAGAGGTCGTCTGCCCGAATTTTTCCGTTGCCATTTCCAGATCGTCCATAGTCAAGTGCAAGACGTCATTTAAATCTTTGGCATAGGTGCCAAGGTTGTTTTGCAGCATCTCGACTTTCATCTGCACGCGGTCACTGACCAGATGCAAATCATCTACACGGCCTTGCATACCGGTTTGGATCTGTCCCATCCTGTCTTGCGCTTCCTCGGCAACCTGCTTGATATTCGACAATGTTTGAGTCATATCATCAGTCATGGTCAGGAATAATTTAGAGGTTTGCGCAGTTTCAGTGCCAAGGCTCGCGATACGGGTTTCCAGTCTTTCTCCTAAACCCATCAATGTTTCGGTGGTTTTCTCGGTCATAGCAAAACATTTATCTTGCAAACCATCATAGCAGGAATAAACAGCATCGACTTTTGACAGGATACGGTCGGCTTCAGGCACAATGAAGGCGGACAACTCGGTGATCGATTTAATCTGGTCACTGACCCTATCGGCAACCTCGTCATACTTTGAATTCACCGATAAAATAGACGCATTCAATGTCCGTTCATATTCTGTAATTTGTTCAGATACGAAATTGACTTTCTCGACCAGAGCATCTCCTTTATCAAAGAAAGATAGACCAAGAGATGTCATTTTTTCTTCTGCCGATGAGATAGATGTTTCGATATTTTCACGCCGTTCTGCCAGAATAGATGTCGCATGTTCTGTTTTGGCATCCATATCTTCAATAAACAGATTCAAGCTTTGGCGTTGAGATATAATGGAGTCATTGATATGCTGCGATTTCTCGGTCACCAATATTGTCGCGGCGGACAATCGTTCAACACTTGATTGAATATTTTCATCGATACCCGAGACAAGGTTTTTCAGCTTGCCAGTTTCCTGCTGCACCTCGACCGTTCGCGCGGCAAGTTTGCTTTCCATGTCCTGCGTATGCACTTCCAGTTGCGAGATAGACGACTGGATCAATTGCAACGGTTTATCGGATTGCGTCACCATATTGATGGTTGCGGCATCCAATGATGTCGTGGCTTTATCAAGCATCGCCGACAATTCGGTACGACTGTCATCCATCTTTTGCGTGGTGGTGGACAAGCGGGATTGTTGATCTTCAATCTCGGCAATGATTTTGTTCAATTGGTCACGGTTGGCCTTGGCCTCAGATATCAATGCTTCCAGTTTTTCATCGGCAATTTTCGATGTTTTTTCAATCTGGGTGGATGCATCCACAACCGCCATATCCATCATGTCTTTTGAACGGCGAACCGCATTGGTAATAGTTTCCGCCCCCGAGAGAGCAAGAGCCAAGGCCTCACCCAGCTTGTTGGTGGCCAGATCGCCGATATTTTGAAGATCATTGGTGCTATCCAATAACTTATCCGCGGACTCTTTCAATGCCTCGGTACGGTTTTCAAGCTTTTGTTCGATCGCCGTGGTTCTTTCAAAGAAGTTTTCTGCCGTATCTTCGACTTTTTGAAGATTATCAGACATGGTGTTTATCATGCCTTCAACCGCGCCATAAATCTGTTCAGCATCGTTCAGGCTGTTTTCCAGACGTGATACGCCACCATGGATGGAATCGGATACGCCTATTAAACGGCTTGCCTGTTCATCCAGATTATGACGGGTATCATCAACCTGTGTTGCGACACCACTGATTTTAGAGGACAGGTTTTCCACGGCCTCTGCCATTGATGTTTCGATGGTTTTGACGCGTTCCACAGCCCCATCGGACGAAGATTGCAATTTATCAGCACCGGATTCAAATATCTGGTTAATTTCCTCGCCCAGCTCGGAAATTTCAGCTGATATATTTTCCCATGTATCAACACCGCGCTGCGCCTTGGTTGAAATATTTTCTGTCTGCGCTTCGATGGTTTCGGTTAATGACAATAATTCTTCGGCACGTTTGGCAAGCGACTCGCTCAAACGGTCAATATGGA
>DMIT01000011.1 GCA_003452275.1 Rhodospirillaceae bacterium
GCCGTGGTATTCAGGCTTTCCAGACAGATCAGATGAAGATGGATGTCGCGGCTCTTTTGTCTCTGTTGGCTGTAACCCTTTGTTTGGTTTTTGCCAAGGAAACCGTCATTCTCGGGATCATAGCGGCTTTGTCCTGCCTTATCCATGGCTTGCGGATGCGCCATTATCATAGTTTGCAGACGGGGAGAGATCCTTTGCTGTGGATTTTACATGCGGGTTATGCGTGGCTTATAATCGGGCTAGGATTGCTGTCGCTATCGGGATTCGGATTGTTCGACATAAAAACCATTCTCCATGCTTTCACTGCCGGTTGTATAGGTTCCATGATTTTGGGGATGATCTGTCGGGTCACATTGGGGCATACAGGGCGTGAATTAAAGGTGGGAAAAGTCATGACTATTGCTTTTATCGCTCTTCAGATTGCCGCGCTTATGCGGGTGTTTGGCCCGATGCTGATTCCTGATAAAACCATGGAATGGATTATTTGTTCTGCCTTGTTATGGGCGTTTTGTTTCGCAACCTATCTGTTGCTCTATGGCCGGATGTTGTTCTCCCCGCGCCCTGATGGACAAGAGGCCTGAAAACTTTATTCAGCAAGGGGTTTCCTGTGATGACAAATCACAAAATTCTATCAGTTTCCCCATATCCTCGATGATGATATGACCATCGTTTACCTTGACTCCGTAAGGTTCCAGTTTGGCCAGAGCGCGTGAGAATGTTTCCGGCTTGATATTCAGGCGGGTCGAAATGATGGATTTATCATAGGGCAAATCAACCAGCCACCCTTCCGTTGCTTGTTTTTCTCTGCGGCAAAACCGGATCAGAAAAGCACCGATGCGTTGTGGTGCACTGCGTGTCGTGACTTGTTCTAACTGCTGCACCAGATAATGCTGGCGCATGGCGATTGCACCTAACATCCGCAATGCAAAACGACTATCTTCCTCAATCTGTTGTATAAAAAAACTACGTGGAATTTCTAGGACTGTTACATTTTCGATGGCTTGCGCGTTCGCAGGATATATCCTGCTGTCATTGAATATCGCGGCTTCCGCAAACTCTTCTCCGGGCCCGAAAACATGGATAATCATTTCCTCGCCCTCTCGGGTAGATCGGTATAATTTAACCCATCCTTCCAAAATAATAAAAAAAGCATCGGCCTGATCGCCCATGACAAATAAATCACGACCCTTGGCGTATATTTTCTGATGCCCTTGGCTAATCAACTGCTCCAGAATATCCATGTCTATATTCTGGAATAAGGATGTCTTTTTAATGATTTGCTTTAAGTTCATAACGCATCTTTCATATCTGGTGGCCTTAGGCTGGCAGTCAGGAATTCAGCATTTACAATCCTTTCGCGACTTGATTCAGATCAAGTCACCATCCTGTTCCTTCTTTCATAATGCCCCCGAACAAGATGTGCTGTGCTTGAAGAAAGTGCGGCAGCTCCGAACCCTCTGTGCCTAAGTCCTGCATTCCACAGGATATGGACAGTTGGTCGGGGTCGTGAATGGAAACGTCACGGCCTCCCGTATTTGGAAAGGAGGACAAAGATGGAGAATATATTACAGATCGCGGACAATTTTGGCCGGCGCTTCCCTTATTTGCGCCTGTCGATCACGGATATTTGTAATTTCCGTTGCTCTTATTGTCTGCCGGACGGATATCAAAAAACAGGCTGCGAAAGTTTTCTCTCGCGGGACGAAATTACACGGCTCGCAACGGCTTTTATCAAATTAGGGGTGTGGAAAATCAGGCTGACGGGAGGCGAGCCAACTGTCAGGCCTGATTTTCTTGAAATTGCCAATCATCTTTCACACCTGCAAGGGCTGCGCAAACTGGCCTTTACAACCAATGGCTACCAATTGCCCGAACGGGCCAAGGATTATTTTGACGCAGGGTTAAGAAACATCAATATCAGCATTGATTCATTGCGGCCACGTCAGTTCCACACAATCACAGGGCATGACCGCTTAGGGGAAATTCTGGAAGGAGTGCAGGAATGTTTTCGGGTCGGATTCCAACATGTCAAAATCAATACGGTTCTCCTCAAAGGCATGAATGACGGAGAGATTGACGATTTTGTGGATTTTGTGGCGGATAAGCCGGTGTCACTGCGTTTCATTGAACTCATGAGAACGGGCGAGAATGGAAATTATTTCGCCGCCCATCATTTATCTGGAACATCTGTTACCGAACGACTGTTGAAAAGAGGATGGGTTCTCAAACCGCGAACCGAAGACAGCGGCCCTGCTCTGGAATTCGGGCACGACGAAAGCATAGGCACAATCGGTCTGATTGCCCCTTATTCCAAGGATTTTTGTAAAAGCTGTAATCGCTTGCGTGTGTCTGCAAAGGGTAATCTTCATTTGTGTTTGTTCGGTGACGGAGGTTACGCGTTACGGCCATTATTGCAATCCGATGATCAGTGCGAAGATTTGCAAGGGAAAATCCTCTCGCTGATGAATTTCAAGAAATCGAGCCATTTCCTGCAACAGGGACATACAGGCTCTACCCCGCATCTTGCCTCTATCGGTGGTTAGGAAGAAAGAGATTGATATCATGAAACAAGTGAACGGAATTCTAGATTTTTTGGTCAGTCACGATGCCAATTTTAAAATGATCGATGTCGGTCGCAAACGCCCCACACGGCGGCGTGCGGTTGCTTGTGGAACCATCCGGATGAATCAGGAAGCTTTTCTGGCTGTTAAAAATGGAACTTTGCCAAAGGGAAATGTTCTGGCCTTGGCCGAGGCCGCAGGGATTATGGGGGCCAAAAGAACGCCGGATTTGATACCGATGTGCCATACCCTGCCTCTGGATCAGGTGACGATTTACTGCGATTTGCAGGAGGAGACTCATAGCATTGTCGTCTATGCGCAGGCCGTGGCTTTTGCAAAAACGGGCGTTGAGATGGAGGCTCTGGCTGGCGTCAATGCGGCCCTTTTGACGATCTGGGATTTGACGAAGGGAACGGACGCTCATCTTTCCATCGACGGGATAAGGCTTCTGACCAAAACGGGTGGCAAAAGCGGGGTGTGGATCAATGCGAACGGCATTCCCCCGTGGTTGGAAGACCAATTGCCGTCTTCTTCTTTCCTGACCGGGAAAAAGGCCGCAATTCTGGTCATGAGCGACCGCGCTTCGAAAGGGGAATACGCCGACCAGTCGGGGGCGTTGCTCAAGGAATTACTGGTCAATGCCGGTGCTGAAATCTCTGCCTATGACATTATTCCCGATCAGGAAGACAATATTGCGCAGGCCATGACGACCATATGCAGATCGGGGCAGCCAGACCTGCTGATGGCCACCGGCGGCACCGGCCCCGGCCCCCGCGATGTGACACCGGATGTTCTGGAGAAAATCAGCGATAGAATGCTGGAAGGTTTGGGGAATGTTCTGCGCGCAGAAAGCTTATATTACACGGATACCGCATGGTTGTCGCGCATGACAGCCGGCATGGTGGGCCGGACTTTGGTCATTGCCTTTCCCGGATCGCCGAAAGCCGTGAAAGAATGCTGGGATATTTTATCCCCGTTTCTGGGTGACGCGCTGGAGAAAATAAAAAAGCAAGGATATGAGGTCATCAAATGAAAATAGTCATTTATCATTACGGCGCGTTCAGGAAACTGGGGGATCGTACCGACCTTGATCTTCCTGCACCTGCCACGATTGGCGAAATCAGAATGTCCCTGATTGAGAGATGGGGAGAGAGCCATCAGCTTTTGATCGAGGATTCGGCACTGGCAAATATGACCGATATCTTACCGGATGAATTTGTGATCGATGATCATTGCGCCCTGTCCGTTCTACCTCCTGTCTGTGGAGGGTGATATGGGAGTGTATGTCAGGATTGTAACAGAGAAAATCAATATTGAAGAATTGATCGCCAAAGTCGAAAGCGCGGATCATGGGGCGATTGATCTTTTTATTGGTACAGTGCGCAATCATCATCATGGAAAAGATGTATTGGGAATCACGTATGATGTCCATGAAACGCTGGCCGAGAAGTTGTTCAAGGAAATTTGTGAGGAAGCTTCCGGAATATGGCCAGATACAGATTATGCGGTGATCCATTATAAAGGGGAATTACCCGTCAGCGGCATAAGCATTGTGATTGCCGTTAGTTCGCCTCATCGGGCGGAGAGTTTCGAAGCCTGCCGCTATGTGATCGAAGAAATCAAAAGACAGGCTCCTGTCTGGAAACAGGAACATTATCTGGACGGAAAAAGTGATTGGCTGCCGGGCCATTCCTTACGGCACGAGGGGAAACATACAAATACCTGCTGCGGACAATGTTGCGGAGGAAAACATGCCTGATCTGTCACGGGTCGCCGGCATCGTTCTTGCCGGCGGCAAATCAAGCCGTATGGGAAGGAATAAAGCGTTACTCGATTTCAGGGGGCGTCCCCTTGTGCAACATATGATGAATATATTGCGCGATCTGGGATTGCAGGACATCTATATCAGCGGTTCCATCGCAAATTATCCCTGTATTGATGATAACCGGCCATTTGCAGGGCCGGCGCAGGGAATATGCAATGTGTGGCAAAAGAAGCCTGATTATGAAGGCTATCTTTTTGTACCTGTCGATATGCCTCTACTGACAGCGGACATTCTGCGGTTGCTTCTTGCGCATAAAGAGGGAAGTTATTTTGCCGGTCGTCCGTTGCCTGTGTTTTTTACATGTCCGGTTATCCTCGGCAATGCCGCATCTGTGCAGGGTTTGATTGCTGAAAATTCTCTTTATGTGGTTGATTTGCCGCCGTTATATGACCCCATGATGGCTAATCTCAACACACCGCAAGAATGGCAGGAGGTCTTATACGCATCATGAATGTCAAAATTTCTGAAAATGCTGTGACCTTTAAAATTACCGAGGAAGAACTGAATTTTCTCTTAACCGGAAAGTCCTTAGAGAAAAAAGTTCTGATCGGGAAAAACGATTTCGTGATGGTAATCGATCCTCATCCTCCGGAATATTGTGAAGATTTTAAAGAGGCTCCGCTGAAACTGATCCTCGACCGCGCCGAATCCTGTTTGATCCTTTTTACAACCATGGATGAAATCCGCAAACTGGCAGATATGGGCAAAAGTCGTGATGGATTATCGGCCTATGTCGGCGGGTTGGATATCCTTTTGCAAGTGGATGTGCGCCACGATAGCCGAGAAAAGAAAAGGATAAAAAATGTTGGCGAATAATACAAACAATTGCGCGGTCACTCCGCAAACAATCATCTTGTTGGCAGCAGGTTCCTTGTCACAAGCTTTCCGAAAAGTCGCAGATGCCATCCTGAACGATTATGGTCTATCTCTTGAAGCCGAATTCGGCTCCACTGCGCGTATGGCAAAACTGATTAGGGAAGGATCACCATGCGATGTCTTTGCATCTGCCGACATGGAAACCCCGCAAAAATTTGTTGCTTCGGAACAGGTTGTGCCATTGGTTCGCAACGATATGGTGGCTGTCGCCCGCAGGGACTCCGGCATAAATAGTGATGGCTTACCCGAATTTCTGATTCAGGCGCGTCCGCTTAGTATCGGTATATCTGATCCTTGCACGCAACCTTGCGGTTCCAATGCGCTCAAATCCCTATCGCATATCCTGCCTCCGCAAATATTGGATGAAAAAACCCGCGTGATTACAGGCGGTCTCGATCAGAAAAAAGCGAAAGCCGCCGGAGAAAAAAGCGATTATACAACCGCGCTCGAACAGGGCGCAGATCTTTTAATCGTCTTCAGAACAACGGCCCAAAAAGTCTGCAAGCAATGGGATCAAGCCCAAATCATTGAGCTTCCTTCCCCGATGCAAGTCACTTCCCAATATGGCATGGCCGTCCTGAATAACAGCGTTGCCGTACAAACTTTCATCGACTATCTCCAATCGCAGAAAGTCAGGCATATTTTCAAAGATTACGGGTTTCAGTAAATCTGGGGTCGTATCTATCTCATTGATTTCTAGTGGGGCGCTTTGGTTGGAAGATGTGATTAAACATGGCTTAAGTAATGCTGCCATAAAGAACAATTGAAAAGCCCCCAAAAATGCCCCATTATACAATCTATCTATTATAAGCTCGTAACTTATGTTTTGTTTCGGGGCGCTGAATGACCGGTTGGATACTATGAAAAAAAGAGCTATGATATTCCGTTTCACGGTGGTGCATTTATGGATTTTGAGTATCGTCAATCTTGTGCTTATCGCTGTGGTGTTATGTCTGCTGGCACCCAAAACAAATCCTGTTGATGTTGTCGTTTCGACGCCAACTGAAACAGCGACAAAAGAAGATACCGAGGCCGACATTGATGAGGATGCGTTGAATGTTTACGGAAAGTCAGCTTTGCGTGCCGGATTAAAAAATTGTGCGTTGCCTATGAATCAGCTTGCAGAAAGGGTTCTTGTTGGCCACAAAGTTGGGGCTTATCGTTTTCCTGCGAAGAGCAAAGGGTTTGCAAGCATGTCTATGGAAGTCGCAACCAAATCTGGCGGCGTTGCCTATATGACGTTTAATCTTTCGGAACCTGTGGCAGGGCAGTGTGTGATCGCCTATGAAGCCGTCTCCCAATGGAATAATAAATGCGAAGACGTTGTCAAAAAGATCCTGACGGAGTTTATACCGACAAGGATGCTGGGGGAACGGATTGCCATTCTGACACACAAGGACAATGAAAACCGTAAAGTATTCACAATGCCCGTGGGCGAAGGTTGCATTGCAACAGAAAAAGAAATTATAAGTTTTGTGGAATAGGTTTATTTGGTTGTAATTTCTCTCTTGATACGTATCTTCTGTTCATGGGGTTATCGTGGGATAGTCTAATCAAGGGGGGGATCTTTATGTTATTTAAATCTTCATTATTATGTGGCGTTGCTATGGGTGTTTTGATTGTTGGTCATACACAGGCTATCGCTCAGGTTGTGAATACAATCAATGGTAACACTATTGAAGGTGTGCGTATTATCTCGAACTACGATAACAGTGCGGGCGAATATTTTGCCGTCGAAGAGTCTTCTGAGACAGTGTTCTACGCTGATGGTGGTGCCCAGACTTACATGAATAATAGCAATAATGTGAGTATCAGTTACGATACGGACAATAATGGTTCCGGTACTTTTAGCCTGCG
>DMIT01000105.1 GCA_003452275.1 Rhodospirillaceae bacterium
TGCTCTGCCGCCGCCATGCGTTGATCGCGCAATTCGTCGGCAATGACGCGCATGGCATTGGATACGGATGTCCCGTATTGTTCCGCCTGAATCATCGCCGTGGCAAATGATTTGGCAGACCCGCTGCCGACACGGCGCGCAAAATCCTGTAACGCCCCGCGACGGTCGTTCAACATGCCCATTTCGGCACTTAAGATACCTAATTCTTCTGCCAAAGTCTGGGCATGTTCCGAAATTTCATCGCCCACGCGTTGGATGGTTTGTTCTAACCCGATGCCGCCCTGTACGCAAATCAGCATCATATCCAGCGCATCCGGAAATGTCAGGTTAATCTCCTGCTGGCGTTTTAAAATATGGTTTTTCAGGATAATGCGCGGCAGGAAAAAACCGGCGGCCCCGATCACCAGAACGATGATCATGATTTGCTTCGGTTCCATTTCTTTTTCGCCATGGCTTAAAACAAATGCCACCAATATCATCAACACCACCGGAATCGTACCGCGGGCGATCAGATATATAAAAGGCGCTTTCGGATCACGGATGCCCGCCTGCAACATCTGGTCACGCACCTTTTCGCCTAATGCTCCGAAAACTTTCTGGATTTTAAAGAAGAACGCCAAAGACTGCCTGACCGACTCCGTTTCCGTCTCGCCTTTATAAACCACGCGTTCCTTGGCCTGTTCGAACAAGGCCTTGCGTTTTTTCTCGATGACGTTCTGGTAACGCTCTTTCTTTTCGCTGCGATTCAGATACGGAATGGCAACGACCATAAATGATACCATCGCCACTAATGAACTGACGATCAGGATAATCATCTGGTCAATGCTTTCATCGAACATGCCGGCTCTCTCTTTACACTCTGAAATTAATCATCTGCTTCATAATCAGAATACCGCACCCCATCCATCCGATGGCACCGTATAAAAGAAATTTCCCTTTCAACGTGTTATATAACGGATACATGTAATCAGGATTGATAAAGGACATGCCCACGGCGACCAGAATGGGCAAAGACCCGATAATGATCGCCGATGCCTTGGCCTCGGCGGACAGGGCCTGCACTTTGCGCTTCAAACGGAAACGGGCGCGGATCACCTTGGCCAGATTGGTGAGGATTTCCGAAAGCGAAGAACCCGTTTGCTGCTGAATGGCAATGCCGGTTGCAAACATCTGCATCTCGGTAATCGGCATCCGTTCCGCGGCATGAAGGCAGGCTTCGGCCATTGAAATTCCAATTTTCTGTTCATCATAAACCTTGGACATTTCTTCGCCCACGGGGCCTGTATATTCGCGCGACACCATGGCAATCGCCTCCCCCACCGGCATCCCCGCTTTCAAAAGGCGCACCATGGATTCAAGTGCATCGGGAAACTCTTCCAGAAATTTTTTCTGACGGCGATTCATTTTGAATCTCAGGACAAAACGCGGCAATCCGAATATGCCGACCACACCTGCCATCATGACAACGGGCATAGCCTGTCCGGTTATCTTGGTGATGACCATCAGGACACACCCAACCCCCAGTGAAATCAACCAGAATTTCCCGACAGAAATATATCCCCACCCCGCCTGCATCAACATACCAGCGAGAGGAGATATTTTTCTGGCCGATCCCTCTTTATCCTTGTGCAACCTCTTCGCCATATTGGCACGGCGCTTATGCGGATTATCCCCCTGATAACCAGCGGATTCGGTTCCAGATCGACCTATCATAATTTGCAGCGCACGTTTCTTTCGCTCATTTCTATTGAGCAAAATAATGGCCACGGCCATTCCGCCGATGACCAGCCCCATCAAAACAACCAAAAGGATTATTGCACCGCCTGTCATGATGTTTATCCATACGCCTCTTCCATGGCGTCCAATACCAGTTGTTCGACACCAAAGGCGCGGGCCTTATCGTAAAATTTGGGGCGCATTCCGGTAGAACGTAATTTGGTAATCAGTTTTCCATTCTCGTCTTCACCCAGTATCTCCAGAATGAATAAATCCTGCATAGTGACGACCTCGCCTTCCATACCTGTCAATTCCGTGACATGGGTAACCTTACGCGACCCGTCACGAAGACGCTGCACCTGAATAATCACATTGACGGCAGATGCAATCTGTTCGCGCACTGCGCTCTGGGGAATATTCAGGTTTCCCATGGCAATCATGTTTTCCATGCGCGATAAGGCTTCGCGCGGGTTATTGGCGTGAACGGTTCCCATCGAACCATCATGCCCCGTATTCATGGCCTGTAACAAATCGAATGCTTCGGGGCCGCGCACCTCGCCAACGATAATACGTTCAGGGCGCATCCGCAGACAGTTTTTAATCAGGTCGCGCATTGTCACCTCGCCCACCCCTTCCAGATTGGCAGGCCGCGTTTCCAACCGCACGACATGCGGCTGCTGAAGTTGCAATTCACACGCATCTTCGCAAGTGATAACGCGCTCTCCTGATTCAATATAACGGGTCAGGCAGTTCAGCATAGTTGTCTTTCCCGACCCCGTTCCACCGGACACCAGAACATTGACGCGACAACGGCCAATCGCCATAATCAACTTTCCGCAACTGGGGGTCATTGCCCCGAATTCCAGTAACTTTTCTAAAGTCAATTTATCTTTGGCAAATTTACGAATGGTCATGCACGCCCCGTCCACTGCCAACGGCGGGATAATGACGTTCACGCGCGACCCGTCCGGCAGGCGGGCGTCACATATCGGCGATGATTCATCCACACGCCGGCCAATCGCCCCGACGATCCGTTGGCATATGGTGACCAAATGTTGGTTATCGCGGAATTTAATATCTGTTTTCTGGATTTTCCCCTTGCGCTCGACATAGACAGTCTCGGGGCCGTTAATCATGATATCGGCGATGCCATCCTCGGAAAGCAAGATTTCCAACGGGCCATAACCCAGCATATCATCCCCGCATTCCTTGGCGATTTGCGCCATTTCCAGCGGGGTTAAATCCAGATTTCTGAAACGTGCAATTTCTTCGACGGCGGTTTTGACTTCTTCGCGGGCGGATTTTCCGTCCATGCGCGCCAAAGCTTTTAAATCGATCCCGTCGCGCAAGTCCGACCATATCCGCGCCCGCGCGCGTTGCAGACGTAAAGCAGTCATGGAATCATTCTCTGCCGCGCCGGACGTGGTGTGAACGTCTTCGACTTCTTTACCGATCAAATCAACATCAAGCGGAACAGATGGAGACACAGGATTTTGTTCCGGCGCAACCGCTCCAACCAAAAGTGGTTGCGGTGGTTGCAGATTTTGACCTTTTTTACCAAATCCCATATCCAGACCTTTTCTTGCGGATTATTTCTTTTTGACTTTATTCAATAATCCGCCCAACAATCCTCCCTTTGAACCACCTGCCGTTGCAGGTAGAGATTTATCAGGGCTCAAGCCAATTTTATCTTCCATAAATTTTTGGACTGCCGCGAATATCTCTCCGCCGCCGGACAGCGTAGATAACGGTTTTCCTTGCGCTTCGGCAGCACCAAAGAGTTTGGGTAGAAAGGGCAACACCAGATGGGGTTTTACTTTGAACGCCATCGCCATATCGGCTTCCGCCACGTCAAATCCCGATCCGTTGCCTTTTTGGTTGAGGATGATATGCAGGCCATCCTCTTTTTCACCCCGAATTGTTTTGGCCTCCTGCATCAGGCTGCGGGCAGACCGGAGAGATGCCAATGTCGGAGTGGACACGATCATCACATCATTGGCCCGCGCCAATATATTACGACGGATATCGATGGATGCCCCTGATAAATCAACCATCACCACCGGATATGTTTGCATCAGGCGGTTTATAATGGATTCAAAATGTTCGGCACTGATGCCGGGCTCCATTAACGGTTCGGCCCCTGTTCCCAGAAAGGATAATTTCTCACTGACGGGGATAATCATCCGCTGGAATGAATCGCTGTCGGTCGATATGGCGGCACGAGCTGCTTCGTGAAGGTTGGTAACGGTTTCGCCACCCATGGCCACACTTAAATATGACCACCCGCCGGCAGCATCGAGGATAACCGTTTTCTGGTTTAACCCGTTGCCCGCCACATCGGCCAGAAGATAGGACAGGCTGGATGTCCCCACCCCGCCTTTTGCACCGATACAGGCCATCAGCTTACTATGCTGCGCGCCCAGACGTTCGGTGAGTATTTTTGCAAAGACATCGGCAAGGACGTCCCGGGATAATGGCTTGACCAGATAATCACTGACCCCCATTTCAATCAGTTTACGATACAGATAAACATCATTGATCGGCCCGACGACAACCGCCGCAGTCGTCTCGGCACACTCACTGCCCAGAATTTCCAACCTCCCTGCGAAATCATCTGTCATGTTCAAAGTTTCGACCATGACCAGATCGGGGGATGGATGGGTGGAATAATATTCAATGGCAGATTCCACATCCCCGTCAGTCACCTCGATTGTGACACGCGCGAACCGCCAGTCATTTTTTAAAGATATGGCTGCCTGCCTGATCTCTTCTTCCTTTACAAAAAGGGATATTCTCGCCGCGGGAAGAAGAACAGACGCTGTGGATGCTGTAAAATCACTCATGATATCATCCTGATTATACCCAAAGGCTTCTTATGTTTTGCATTTCCCATCATCCTGATCTATCGGCCCTCCGTACTTTCGCCTTCCAGTTTTGTATTGGCTTTGTCACTATAATAACCGCGCCCCGATAAAACCCGTTCGGCGCGGCGGCCATCGGCATTTGTCTCGAACCCCCGACGGCCCATTAAATCGGACGGTCTGGCAAGCTGTTTCGCCAGCAGGGTTTCAATCGTACAGCCATATCCATAGGGGGGCTTGATATTGGTATCATTCGGGATATCCTCGCTCGGGTCGGCATAGCCGGGCATCATGCCGCATCCTTTCGGAGCCGCCGCCGTTAAAGCAGGGAACGTCATCAAGGTGGTGGAGACATCCCCACTCCCGCTGATCGCGCTCACCGCCCCTTTGACATCCCGCACCCCGTTCCGGGCTAAACGCTGCCGGATATTTTCCAATGCCTGTTGCGCTTTTGCCAAATGATTGGTTTTTGATTGCGGGTCATATGACACCACGACCTGCATCGTCCCGTTGCCAAAACGGTCATAATCATTGCTGATAGCCTGGATCATCCCCGCATCCAGTTTTGCGGTTTCGAACGTGTCTGTAAACTGGTCTTCGCTCACCTGCGCCCGCCCGCCTTGATTCACCCATGTTTCGGACTGAACGGAACAACCGGACAAAAACAACATAACCGATAAAGCCAAAAGAATTCTTTGCATCGTTTATCTTTCTCCCTAATCCAGCATATAGCCAAAAGCCTGACTAGACTCCGATGGTACGTTTTTCAATCTGTCGCCATAAATCTTCTGCATATTCTTGGTAAAGACTTTGGACATCGGCGCATTATTCTGGACGGGAAGCTTGGTCACGGCGGCGTCCTCCGCCATTTTTCTGGCTTCGGCCTGTGAATACAGCGCTTTCGGACGCCCTTTATCGGGCGGAGTCATGGCGGCGGTCGGCGGTGGTGGGGGCAATAACTCTCCCAGCTCGCTTTCATCAATCGGTTGCGGCGCGGCCATGACCTGATCGGCATAAGGC